>NZ_BAABDI010000037.1:0-47384 GCF_039539545.1 Hymenobacter antarcticus
AAGAACGTCATGCCTATCTGGCGTCCGCGCAGTCGAAGCATCTCTACCGCTTCAGCAGGGCCGTTCAGCGAAGCGGTAGAGATGCTTCGACGGGCTCAGCATGACGTGCTGATAAATCAAACTAATTTCCACGACCTACTTATCTGCTAATGCTTCAGCATATGCCCGAAATGCATGCTGGCGAATGTGAGGGTTACTCCCCAAAAAAGCGCGCTCCAAAGCATGTGCAGCATGATGCGCTGCTGCGGCACGCCCAGCAGCGTGGCGATGACCGTGCCGCCAATAGGTGATAGCAGGATGGGCGTGAGAAAGGCAATGCCGCCCATCCCAAACTTGCGGAACACCTTGATAATGTTGCGCGAGCGTTTCGTGAAGATGGGCTCGCGGCGCAGGCGGCGCTGCTTTTGGCGGTGCTGCATCCAAGCCCGGCCCACTCCTGAGAAGATGAATACGCTGGTCATCATGCCGCCCACGGTGAGGGCCAGGGTGGTCCAGAAATGCAGGCCCATGGAAGTGCCGGCCAACGGGCCACCCAAAAACTTGACCGTGCTCAGGAGGAACACGGACGCGTATTTAAGGGCGGGATGGAGCACAGCGGGGTAAAAAGGCAAGCGGAGAATAATGGCAACCCACGCCGAATGGCGCACCGCAAAGATACCCCGTTTAGCGAGGCAGGGTTCCATTACCGTCACCCATAAATGGGGTACTACAGCTTGCTGCCGTAGGAGAGGTCGCCGGCATCGCCCAGGCCGGGGATGATGTAGGCGTGCTCGTTGAGCTTTTCATCGATAGCAGCTACCCAGAGGTTGGCTTCGGGGATTTCGCGGGCCACGTAAGCCAGGCCCTCGGGCGAGGCGATGACGGCGGCAATGTGCACCTGGCGCGGCGTGCCGAAGCGCAGCATGGCCCGGTAAGTCTGCACGAGGCTTTTGCCGGAGGCCAGCATGGGGTCGGCCAGAATCAGGACCCGCTCATCGAGGCTGGGGGCCGAGAGGTAATCGACCTGCACCTGCACCTGGGCCGTACCCTCGATGCGGTAAGCGGCCACAAAGGCGCTGGGCGACTGGTCGAAATAATTGAGAAAGCCCTGATGAAACGGCAGCCCGGCGCGCAGCACGGTGGCCAGGATGGGGAAGTCGTGGAGCAGCTTGCCGGTGGTTTCGGCCAGCGGCGTTTGGATGACCTTATCGGTGTAGCTGAGGTGCGAGCTGATGCGGTAGGCGATGATTTCGCCCAGGCGCTGGAGGTTGCGGCGGAAGCGCAGGCTGTCTTTCTGCACTTCTTTGTCGCGCAGCTCGGCCAGGAAATGGTTGGCGATGCTGGGCTCGGCGCATACCACGTGGACGTGGGCCAGGGCATCGGCCAGGGCAGCCGCCGCGGCAGAGGAAATAGGTGGGGTGGCCATGCAAAAAGGGGGAATGGAGTTGGGGCCGGGCAACAGGCCCGGCTGGGGCCCCGAAGTTGGCACAAAAACCGGGGGCGGGCAAGCTATGCGGCGCGAATTCGTGTTGGCTCGACCCGGCCCGGCCGCTAGTCAGAACGGCCCGGCCGGCCGAGTGCCCGGACGCAGCAACTTATCCCCGCCAACGGCTTGCTGCGTAGGTTTGTTAAGAAATTGCCACTCTTAGCTTTTACTCAGTCCGGCTATTCCGATTTTTTATGGCTGCCTATCGAGTTTTTATGAATAAAATTCTGCCCCTGTCCTCTTTACTACTGCTGGCAGGCCCGCTGGCCGCTCAAACGGTACCCGCGCCCGCCGCGGCAACCGCGGAAAAATCGCCGTGGCTGGTGTTCGACCAGCCGCTGGACAGCACGCTGACTGTCCCCGTCGAAGCTCCCAAAACCACGCAGGGCGCTACCTACGTGCCCTACGACTCCGACACGTACCGGCTTATCGACCGCTACGCCATCAAGTTTGGGCCCGACGCCCAGCACGACCCGCACACCAGCGTGCGGCCCTACACCCGCGCCGGCGTGGCCCACCTCGGCGAGCGCATGCTCTCGGCCGACAGTGCCCGGGCCTACACCGGCAGCCTCTCCCGCGCCGACCGATTCAATGCCCAATACCTGCTGAAGGACAACTGGGCCAACTCGCCACAAGGCGAAAAGCTGAACCAGAGCGCCCGGCCATTCCTGAATTATTTCTACCGCGACCAGACCGACTTATACCACGTCAACATCAAGGATTTCACGCTGCGCGTGAACCCAGTGCTGCTGCTGCAAGCCGGCAAAGACAGCAAGACCAGCGACGGCCTGCGCTACGTGAACACGCGCGGCGTGCAAGTGGAAGGCACCATTGATGAGCGGCTGGGCTTCTACACGTTTCTGGCCGACAACCAGCAGGCCGTGCCGCAGTACGTGCAGGACCGGATTCAGCGCGACCAGATAGTGCCGCACGAGGGCTACTGGAAGTATTTTAAGACGGTGGGCGGCAGCCAGTACGACTTCTTCACGGCGCGCGGCGGCATTACCTATGCCGCCGGCAAGCACGTGAACCTGCAGCTGGCGCACGACCGCAACTTCATCGGCAACGGCTACCGCTCGCTCATTCTGTCGGATTACAGCGCGCCGTATTTTTTCCTGAAGGTGAACACCCGCATCTGGAAATTCAACTACCAGAACCTGTTTGCCGAGCTCACGGCCCAGCGCGAAAACGAGGACCAGGTGTACCCCAAAAAGTACATGGCTATGCACCACCTTAGCTTCGATGTGACCCCGAATTTCAACATCGGCGTGTTCGAAAGCGCTATTATGGGCAGTGGCGGCGTCGATTCGGTCACGTCCAATAGAAAAATCACCGTTCAGCAACGGCGTCGTTTCGAGCTGCAATACCTGAACCCGGTGATTTTCTACCGGGCAATCGAGCAAAACGTGGGCTCGGCTGATAATGCCATTCTGGGCCTTGATTTCAAGTGGAATATCCTGCACACCGCGCAGGTTTACGGGCAAGTGGTGCTGGACGAGTTCAAAATCAGCGAGGTGCGGGCCGGCAACGGCTGGTGGGGCAATAAGCAAGCCTTCCAACTGGGCGGCAAGTACATCGACGTGGCGGGCCTGCGCAACCTCGATTTGCAAGTTGAATTCAACTACATCCGGCCCTATACTTACCAGCACGAGGACATTTACACCAACTACCAGCACTACCAGCAGCCCCTGGCCCACCCCATGGGGGCCAACGTGGCCGAGATTCTGGGCGTGCTCAGCTACCAGCCCCTGCCCCGCCTGATGCTGGTGGGCAAGGCTTTCTACTCAGAACAGGGCCTCGACGCTACCCGGCAGGATATCCAGGGCCAGAACAACGGCGGCAACATTCTCAAATCGTATAATACCCGCCCCAATGAATACGGCAACCGCGTGGGCCAGGGCAACAAGAGCCGCCTGCTGCACGGCGACTTCACAGCCACTTACCAGCCGCGCCTCAACCTGTTTGTGGACGCGAAGGTGATTGCGCGCAACCAGACATATTCCCTCACGCCCGCGCTCGATGGCAATGAGGTGTATGCTTCGCTGGCCCTGCGCTGGAACATCGCCCAGCGCCTCCACGAATTTTAAGTCATTTAACAATTATCATTTAACATTTAACAGCTGTTCTGGATGATTGGGGGCAAGGCTAATGTGCTTTACGAAAAGTCTTATGCCTTTGCGGTGCGGGTGGTGAAAGCGTATCAATTTCTTTCGGCAGAAAAGCGCGAGTATGTTTTATCGAAACAATTGTTGCGCTGTGGCACCAGCATCGGAGCCAACGTGACGGAGGCGAATGGTGCGATTTCAGATGCCGACTTTTCCGCCAAAATATCTATTGCTTACAAAGAATGTCTGGAGACTAAATATTGGCTCAATCTCCTCCACGATACTGATTTTATTACACCAAAAATGTTTGAAAGCATGTTTGCTGATGCCGACGAATTAGGCAAAATGCTTTTCACTACCCTTCGCTCTACCCGCCAGCTACGCAATGCCATTTAATCATTTACATCGCTGAAACGACTGTTAAATGATAAATGATAATTGTTAAATGAAAGCATGAAGACCTATCTCCGCATTCTGCAATACGCCCGGCCCTGGGCGCTATTCCTGCCGCAATACCTGCTGTACACGGTGCTGACCATCGTGTTCAGCATCGCCAATTTTACGCTCATCATCCCAATGCTGAGCGTGCTGTTCGACAAGGCCGATAAGGTGAAGGTGCAGGCTCCGGACCATGTGAACGCCTTCCGGCCCACCCTGACCTGGATTACCGATACGTTCCAATACTTCTTTGCCCAGGTGCTGGAGGGCCGGGGCAAGCTGGGGGCGCTGGCCTTCGTGTGCGGCGTGGTGGTGCTCTCAGTGCTGCTTAGCAACGTATTTCGGTACCTGAGTTTGCGGCTGCTGGCCAAGGTGCGCGCCCGCGTCATCCGCAACCTGCGGCGCGATTTGTACCACCGCATCATTGACTTGCAGCTGGGCTTTTTCGCGGGCGAGCGCAAGGGCGATTTGATGTCGCGCTTCACTTCGGACGTGCAGGAGGTGGAGACTTCGGTGGTGAATACGATGACGGCCGTTATCAAGGAGCCGCTCACCATTGTAGCGTATTTTCTGGTGCTGTTTCACATGTCGGTGCCGCTCACGCTGTTTACGCTGGTGCTGCTGCCGATTTCGGGCGGCATCATTGCCACCATTGCCAAGCGGCTGCGCACCCAGGCCAAGCAGAGTCAGAAAACGCTGGGCTCCATGCTTTCGGTGATTGACGAGACGCTGGGCGGCATCCGGGTTATCAAGGCGTTTAATGCGCAGACGTACATCAAGGGCAAGTTTGAGGAGCAGAACGACCAGTATGCCCGCACCTCGCGCACCATTGATAACACCCGCGATTTGGCCTCGCCTTTCTCCGAGTTTGCGGGCGTGACGGTGGTGGCGGGCCTGCTCTATTTCGGCGGCTCACTGATTCTGGGCGGGCAGTCGGACCTGAACGGCGAGACGTTTATCGGCTACGTCATTCTATTTTCCCAGGTGCTCACGCCGGCTAAGGCCCTGTCAAGCTCCTTCGGCAATATCCAGCGCGGGCTGGTAGCCGGCGAGCGGGTGCTGAGCATCATCGACACTGAGCCGGCCATTCGCGACCGGCCCGATGCCACGGTGCTGCCGCCGTTTGAGCGGGAGATTGAATTCCATAACCTCAGCTTCAGCTACGGCGAAACGCCCGTGCTGCACGACATCAACCTGACCATCAAAAAGGGCCAGACGGTGGCGCTGGTGGGCGGCAGCGGCGGCGGCAAAAGCACCCTGGCCGACCTGCTGCCCCGCTTCTACGACCCCAGCGCCGGCCAGATTCTCATCGACGGCCACGACCTGCGCGCCTGCACCCTGCACTCGGCGCGCGACCAGATGGGCATCGTGACCCAGGAAAGCATCCTGTTCAACGATACGATTTTCAACAACATCCGCTTCAATACCCAGGCCACCGAGGCCGAGGTGATGGAAGCCGCCCGCATCGCCAACGCCCACGAGTTCATCGTGGCCAGCCCCGAGGGCTACCAGACGGTGATTGGCGACCGGGGCTCGCGCCTTTCGGGCGGACAGCGGCAGCGCCTGAGCATCGCGCGCGCCATCCTGCGCAACCCGCCCATTCTCATTCTCGACGAAGCCACCTCGGCCCTCGATACGGAGAGCGAAAAGCTGGTGCAGGAAGCCCTGCAACGCCTCATGCAGAACCGCACTTCGCTCGTCATCGCCCACCGCCTGAGCACCGTGCAGCACGCCGACGAAATAGTGGTGCTGCAGCACGGCCGCATCGTGGAGCGCGGCACCCACGATGAGCTGCTGCGGCGCGAGGGCGGCGTGTACCAGCGCCTCAGCTCGATGCAAACCAACGCCGCGCTGGTGTAGTTGTCGCGCCAGGCTGCCCTATTGTGCTGCCCGATGCTTTTTTACTTTTGGTTTGAATTTATGCTTGGCAAGAACCCCTTTCGCACCTTTCTCTACATCGTCGTTTCGATAGTTTTGGCGAAGCTGTGCTATAATCTGGGCTATCGAATAGTCAACAGAAAGTTCGAGTCCGCAACAGAAGCAGCTCGGCCGAAAACCAGGACCAATCGTGAGGCGGCCGGGCTCCGGGGCCTGACCATCGACCCCGCCGACTCGGCGGAAGCTGCTCAGACGGCCACACCGGTCAAATAGCTCGTTTAAATAAGCCCTACTTTGCGGCCGTTTTTTCGGCGCAGCCGTTTCTAGCAGCGGCTGTTGCTTTTCACCTTATTTCTCCCCGTCATGCTCGCCCTCAAACGCATTGTCACCGTCGCCGTAATGATTTACCTGTTGCTGGCGCTGCTGTTCATTCTCGCGCCGGCCGTGCGCTCCACGGTCATGGGCATGGGCTCGGGCCTGTCGGTAATTGAGCAGGAACGGCAGTTTTTCTACACCATGTTCGTGATTGGAGCCGTGATTCTGACCCTGCACCTGCTCACCGAAAACCTCGATAGCGTGATGCTGCGCCGCGCCGTGAGCCAGAATGAGGGCAAAATCAACGAGCTCAAAGCCAGGCTCTACGACACCCAGCAGCGGACCACCGCCCCGACCATCCCCGGCGCTCGCACCATCGATGGTCGCCTCACGGACCCCACGTTCCACCCCAACGCAACCGGCAACCAGACGGCTGAGCAGCCGCCCCGCCCCACTTTCCCGCAAAGCGACCCCAGCCTCAGCAATACCCCGCCGGCCGACCGGCCCCCGCTGGCCTAACGTCTGTCATCCTGAGCCTGCGAAGGACCTTATCCTGCTCGCGCCAAGTGGAAACTGCTGCGTGTCGTTCGAGCTTTATAAGGTCCTTCGCAGGCTCAGGATGACAGACGCTTTATTACGACCGAATACCCACCTGAAGTGCCCAACGACCTGCTTCCCGACTTAATTCGTGCTGAGCTGACCGAAGCCCGCGCCGTGCTCGACCGGTTTCTGGCCGACCCGGCCCACGTAGCCAGCATCGCCGCCGCCGCCGAGCTCATCGCCGCCAGCCTGAAAAAAGGCGGCAAAGTCCTCACCTGCGGCAACGGCGGCAGCCTCTGCGATGCCCAGCATTTCGCCGAGGAGCTCTCCGGCCGCTACCGCCAAAACCGCCGCGCCCTGGCCGCCATCGCCCTCACCGAAGCCTCGCACATGACCTGCGTGGCCAACGATTTCGGTTTCGAGTTCGTGTTCAGCCGCTTCGTGGAAGCCATCGGCCGGCCCGGCGATGTGCTACTGGCCATCAGCACCAGCGGCAACTCGCCCAACATCCTCCGCGCCGCCGAGGCCGCCCGGGAGCTGGGGATGCAAGTCGTGTCGCTCACCGGCAAAGACGGCGGGCAATTGGCGGGCTTCAGCGACGTGGAGATTCGCGCCCCGCATTCGGGGTATGCCGATAGGATTCAGGAAATCCATATCAAGGCCATTCATATTATGATTCTGCTGATTGAAAAGCTGGTTATCGGCTGAAAATCGTCTTAGTGTTTTTTCGCGCAGTGTCCCGCAGGGTTAAAATCGCAGGGTTTCGCAGGGTTTCGCAGGGTAGAACAACACCCCCGAAACCCCGCGGCTTTAACCCTGCGGGACACTGCACGAAAGGCTGTTGAGTTTGCGGTTCTTAGCTTTACAGTTCGTCTGTTTTCGTCCGTATTTCTTTTCACTACCACACATCATGCTCACCAAAACCTTCGGCTCGGCCGTGCAGGGCGTCAATGCCTACACCATCACAATTGAGGTAGTGGTGGGAGCCGGGACGAACTTCTTCGTGGTCGGCCTGCCCGATAACGCCATCAAGGAGAGTCAGCAGCGGATTGAGGCGGCGCTGAAGTTTCGGGGGTACCGCATGCCGCGCACCAAAGTGGTGGTGAACATGGCCCCGGCCGACATCCGCAAGGAGGGCGCGGCCTACGATTTGCCCATTGCGCTGGGCATTCTGCACGCCTCGCAGCAGCTGAACACCGAGCTTTTGTCGGACTACATCATCATGGGTGAGCTGTCGCTCGATGGCGATTTGCGGCCGATAAAGGGCGTGCTGCCCATTGCCATTCAGGCGCGCAAGGAAGGCTTCAAGGGCATCATCCTGCCCAGGGAAAACGCCGAGGAGGCGGCCATCGTGAACAACCTCGACGTGATTGCCGTGGGCAGCATGCAGGAGGCCATTGACTTCTTTGAGGGCCGACTGGAAATCACGCCCACCAAAGTGGATACCCGCGACCTGTTTCAGCACGCGGTGAACAAGTACACGGCTGACTTCGCCGATGTGCAGGGCCAGGAGAACATCAAGCGGGCGCTGGAAATCGCAGCGGCCGGCGGCCACAACGTCATCATGATTGGGCCACCCGGCGCGGGCAAAACCATGCTGGCCAAGCGCCTGCCCAGCATTTTGCCGCCGCTGAGCATGCAGGAGGCCTTGGAAACGACCAAAATTCACTCCGTAGCTGGCAAGCTGGCGGGCGGCGGCTTGCTGAGCAGCCGGCCCTTCCGCGCCCCGCACCACACCATTTCGGACGTGGCGCTGGTGGGTGGCGGCAGCAACCCGCAGCCCGGCGAAATCTCGCTGGCCCACAACGGCGTGCTGTTTCTCGATGAGTTGCCCGAGTTCAAGCGCACGGTGCTGGAGGTGATGCGCCAGCCGCTGGAGGAACGGCGCGTGACCATTGCGCGGGCCAAGCTTAGCATTGAGTTTCCGGCCAACTTCATGCTCATTGCCAGCATGAACCCCTGCCCCTGCGGCTACTACAACCACCCCGAAAAGGAGTGCGTGTGCGGCCCCGGCGTGGTGCAGAAGTACCTGAACAAAGTATCGGGCCCGCTGCTCGACCGCATTGATTTGCACGTTGAAGTCACACCCGTAACCTTCGACCAGATGACGGAAACCCGCAAGGCCGAAACCAGCGCCGAGATTCAGCCCCGCGTCGATAAGGCCCGCCAGGTGCAGGAAACGCGGTTCACCGACTACGCCGATATCCATTCCAACGCCATGATGCCGCCGCAGATGGTGAAGGACCTTTGCCAAATCAGCGAAGCCGGCCGCACGCTGCTGAAAACCGCCATGGAGCGCCTCGGCCTGAGCGCCCGCGCCTACGACCGGATTCTGAAAGTGGCCCGCACCATCGCCGACCTGGCCGACAGCGAAGAAATCCAGAATCAACACCTGGCCGAAGCCATTCAGTACCGCAGCCTCGACAGGGAGGGCTGGGCGGGCTGAATTTCCGTACTTTGTGTTATGCAACAGCTCCCGCTTTCGCTCGATTACATTCGGCAGGTCCTGGCCGAGTATTTTGCTGATAAACCGGTGCGGCGGGTCGAAATATTTGGCTCGTATGCGCGGGGTGAGGCCACGGCCGAATCGGATTTGGACGTGTTGCTGAGCCGGACGCCAGACCAACGGCTCACGCTGTTTGACCTGGTTGATTTTCAAGAGGATTTGGAGCGTCGCCTGGGGCTGCACGTAGACTTAGGCACTACGCTTTCCCCTTTTGCCCGCCCTCACATCGAGCCCGACTTATTGACAGTGTATGAGCAAGCAGCTTGATTCGACCCGGCTACAGCACCTGCAATACGCGGCCGAGCGTTTGCTCAAGCGACTGAGCAATAGCACGCTGGTCGAATTCCTGAGCGACGAAGACTTACAGGACATTGCGCTGCGGCAATTTACCGTGATGGGCGAAGCCGCCGCCCATGTGTCCGATGCGCTCAAGCGGCAACACCCCCAAATAGACTGGCGCCGAGCCGCTGGCTTCCGCAATTTTGTAGTACACGAGTATTTCCGGGTTGATTTTACGCTGGTGTGGGACACTGTTGTCAGCGTGTTGCCGCCGCTCGTGGTGGAATTGCCACCCCTCTTGCAGCAAGTAATTGCTGATGAAAAAGCGAAAGCCCAAGGCAATGTATAATTCCCTCGTCAAGCCCCTGCTCTTCAACCTCGACGCCGAGCGCGCCCACCACCTGGTTTTCGATAACCTGCGCCGGGCGGCGCGGGTGCCGGGCACCAAGGCGCTACTGCGGGCGCTCTACGATTATCAGCATCCCAGCCTCGAACGCGAGGTTTTCGGGCTGAAATTTCCGAACCCGGTGGGGCTGGCGGCGGGATTTGATAAGAATGCCGCCCTGACGGATGAGCTGGCCACGCTGGGCTTCGGCTTCGTGGAGATTGGAACGGTGACGCCCCGGCCGCAGCCCGGCAACCCACAGCCGCGCCTGTTTCGGCTGCCGCAAGACGAGGCGCTGGTGAACCGCATGGGTTTCAACAACGACGGGGCGGCCGTGGTGGCGGCCCGGCTGGCCCGGCGGCGCAACCGCCAACTCATCATCGGCGGCAACATCGGCAAGAACAAGGACACGCCCAACGAGCAGGCCGCCGCCGACTACGTGGCCAGCTTCGAGGCCCTGGCCGAGGTGGTCGACTATTTCGTGGTAAATGTGAGCTCGCCCAACACCCCCAACCTACGCCAGCTCCAGGAAAAAAAGCCGCTCATCGACCTGTTGCAGCAGGTGCAGCAGCGTAACCTCAGCCGCGCCCAGCCACGCCCGCTGCTCCTGAAAATCGCGCCCGACCTGACCGACTCGCAGCTCGACGATATTCTGGAAATAGCCCGCGAAACTCAGCTCAGCGGCCTCGTAGCCACCAATACCACCATCAGCCGCGCCGGGCTGAGCACCGACCCGGAGTACGTGGCCAGCCTGGGCGCGGGCGGCCTCAGCGGGCGGCCCCTGCGGGAGCGGGCCACGGAGGTAATCCGCTACCTGCACCGAAAATCCGACGGCGCACTGCCCATCATCGGCTCGGGCGGCATCCATTCGCCGGCCGATGCCCGGGAAAAGATGGATGCGGGGGCTTCGCTCATTCAGCTCTACACCGGCTTTATTTATGAAGGGCCGGGGCTGGTGAAGAGAATCAATGAGCAGTTAGCGGTGAACAGTTAGCAGATTTGTTCTGGTTGCTAACTGTTCACTGCCAGGCGATTGCCCCGCACCCGGCGGTACCACCACACAATAACGGGCACGCCCAGCGCCGTGGGCCACAGGAAATTGTAGGGAAACGGAATGAAGTGCAGGCTGGTGGCCGAAAACGCCGATACGGCCGCGATGTACGAAGCCATAAATCCCGAAATGTGGTTGAGCAGCCATTGGGTTTTGGTCCAGTGGCCGGCGTTGGCGTAGCCGCGCAGCTGGCGGGCGGCCGTCATTGCACCCAGCGCTCCGAACACGCCCACCGGCACATTCCCGGCCTTGAACGCGTAGCCCACCGTTCCCAGAAATACGACCAGCCCCACGCCGGCCACGGTCCAGTCGAAGACCGCCACGCGGGCATCCCAGGCCAGGTGCTTTAAGAAAAGAGAGCGGTAGCCGAAGCCCGCCATGTAGAGGCTGAATACCGCTGTGAGCAGCAAAAACAGGCTATGAATGCGTTGGGCGCCCACCAGCGCCGTGGTGCCGGCCACTACCATGGCCCAGAAAAATACCCGGCCCCAGCGGCGGTGCGCGTCCCCGCCTTTGCGAACGGCCAGCGCCACGGGGGCAACGAAAAAGCCCGTGAAGCCGGCGGCAATGTGTATCCAGCGGTTGATTTCGAAGAACGTTTCCATGCGACGGACGGTGATTGATGACTACCGCCGAAAGATGGCAAATAGTGCTCTTTCACTATCATTTATTCCCCCGAACCGTAGCGAGGGCCCGCCGAAACCGCGAGTTGTGGTTATGAGCGGGGTGCCCGTAACAACGCAAACTAACGCGGCGCGTGGGCGGGCAGTTTGGCCCCAAGCTTAAACTCAATGACATCGGCCGCGCCGCGGTGGATTTTCAGGTCTACGGCCCCGAACAGCAGGTCGGTGAAATGATATTTCAGGCCCAGCCGCTCGTAGTAGACCGTGCTCGATTTGTAGGGCGCGTACACGTAGAAGCCCAGGTGCGACACGAAGGCCAGCCGTCCGAACAGCAGCTCGTGGCCCACGAACACGCCCGCCTTCTTCACGTCGGGCTGCTGGCCGCCGGCGCGGGTGGTGTCCTCCAGTGTGGCCTTCAGGCTGCGGTCGTGGAAGCCTTCGAGGCCCACCAGCAGGTTCGATTTGCGGTTTACGCGCCGGCCCACGGCCAGCGTCACCGAGTTCACGAGATACTTCTGCTTGTCGCCCTCGGTGCGCTGCTTGAAGCCGAGACTGGTGCTGGCATTGATGAAGTTGCGGCCGATATCGGCCGGCAGCCCCCTGTCGGCGTGAAAGGTGGGTGCCGGGCGCAGCTGGTGGTAGTTCAGGCCCAGCACCACTGAGGGCAGGTTCACGCCGAAATTGGGCTTGGTGGTGGCCCCGTTGGAGAAGTGGTTCAGCCCCAGGCCGGCCAGCAGGCCCAGGTGTGGCGTGAGGGCGTAATCGTACTCGAACCGAAACTGCAAGGTCGCATTCAGGGCCGAGCTGGCGATGGTGTTTTTGTGGTTGGTATCCTGGTTGTAGGGCTTGGTGAGGTAGGCCAGGCCCGCGCCCAGCCGGAAGCTGAAATCGTGCTTCGGCCCGCGCGAAAACGTCTTGCTGATGTAGGGACTGGCCGCAAATACGTAGCCCAGCGTCGGATTATGAAAATCGTAGTACGTGAGGGCCACCCCCACTTTCGGAAACTTATACCACGCGTGCCAGGGAGCCGCGCCGGTCGTCTGGCGCTGCAAATTGACCTCGAAACCCGTGGGGTGCGAGGCCACCAGGTGCCGGATGGCGGCGGTGTGCCCCATAATGATGCTGCCCTGCGCGTAGGCGCCCACAATGAGTGGAGCCGGAGAAGCCACTCTGCCCCCCGAAGTATCGACTGCCGGGACTGTGGGGGCTTGGCCATGAGCCGCCAAAGCCAGTCCCCAACCCACCACCAATAAACCCATTCTTAATGAGGAATTAACCCACATACAATACGCACTATATTAACTTATCCGCCGGATGAATCTCAAAATTACCACCCGCCACTCGTTATCGATTACGAAGAAGTTTTAAAGGAAAAATACTTGCTGTTTTATGTAACCCGGCGTGCTTGCCAAGGAGTATAAGCCTTGATTCTGGAGCTCACCACAATAGATTTCTTCAGAATTACCCTTCTTTATTTTTCTCAATCATGAAAAAAACAATCCTATCCCTGGCGCTGCTCGCCGGCCTGACTAGCGTCGCTCACGCACAAAGCGGTGTAAAATTTGGTATCCGTGGCGGCATTTCTGCAAATACACTTAGCGGCGACGACGACAAGTTTGGCAACAAGATTGACAGCTATTCCTACGGACTCGGTGGCTTGGGCGGCGTAACGGCCAACTTTGGCCTTTCCGACCTCATTTCGATTCAGCCCGAACTGCTCTACAACCTCAAGGGCACGCAAGTCAACGACAGCAAGGACCGACTCGACCTGCACTACATCGACCTGCCCATTCTCGTGAAGGTGAATGCCGATGGTCCCTACTTCGAGGCCGGCCCGCAGGTGGGTTACCTGATTTCGGCCAAGCGGGGCGGCGACGACAAGACCCGCATCGAGACCAAAGACCTGCAAGGGCTTTCGCTGGGCTACGTAGCCGGGGTGGGCTACCAGCTCACGAGCGGCCTGAGCCTGGGTGTGCGCTTCAATGGCGGCATCAGCAGCGTGGGCAAAGACGATGACCGGTACGACCAACAGCGTAACCAGTCGTTCAACTTCGTGGTTGGCTACGAGTTCGGCGGCAAATAAGCGACTGCTTGTTTCGCAGAAAAAGGCCCCATTTCCGAACGGAAGTGGGGCCTTTTTCTGCGCCGGTTGATTTCGATGGAGTGCCGCATAATTCCGGGAGCAACCTGGGATTTTCCTTTTAGCTTTGCAGCAAATTTACTCCCTCTCCTTTTTCTCTTTTTCTTGCCATGAAAAAAGTTCTCCTCTCCCTCGGTCTGTTGGTTGGCGTAGCCAGCGCAGCCAATGCTCAAGAAGCCCGCTTCGGTATCAAAGCTGGCGTAAACCTGGCCAACGTTACTAATACTGATGTTGAGGCCAAGAAAAACCTGATTGGTTTTGCTGCCGGCGTGATGGCAGACTTCAGCTTCAGCGACCTTATTTCGCTGCACCCTGAAGTATTATTCTCGCAGAAAGGCGTAAAATTCGAAGACGGTAAAAACACGGCTCAGATTCGCACCAATTATATTGATGTGCCCGTGCTGTTGCGCGTGAAGGCCGATGGCTTGTTTTTCGAGGCCGGCCCACAGGTGGGATTTTTGGCTTCGCAAAAGTTCGAAGCAAATGGCACCACCATTACCACCAGCACTGACGGCACCCGCAAGGTGGACGTGGGCTACATTGCCGGTGTGGGCTACCAGCTGCCGCAGGGCCTGGAGCTGGGCGTGCGCTACAATGGTGGCATCTCCGACCTGAGCGACCCGTCGGCAGGCGAAAAAACCCGTAACTCGGTGTTCCAGTTTCAGGTGGGCTACCTGTTCGGCGGCAAGTAATTGCCCCGCGCTCCTCAGCAAGGCCCGGCTTCCAATGCGGAAGCCGGGCCTTTTTGATTGTTTGGGCTAGCCCGTGCCGCGTGTGTAGCTTTATGAAATTTTAGTTTCTACCCAATTTTAATTTCCCGTGAAAAGAATTCTTCTCTCGTTTTTCGTGCTCATCGGTGGCTTTTGCACGGCCCACGCCCAGTCGGCCCGCTTCGGTATCAAAGCTGGTGGTTCGCTCACCTCAGTTGTAGGCAAAGACGTGAAAGCCACCGCCGCCAGCAAACTTGGCTTCCATGGGGGCGTAGTGGCAAACCTGGGGCTCACAGACCGTTTTTCCGTTCAGCCGGAGCTACTATACTCGATGAAGGGCCTCAGGGATGAGCTCTCATCCGCGACGGGCTACCAAACCCTGCATTACGTGGACGTGCCGGTGCTGCTCAAGGCCAGCTTCAACGCATTCTTCCTTGAAGCCGGGCCACAGCTCGGCGTGCTGATGAGCGCCACGCAATCGATAGAAAGCGGCTCGATGAGTAATAGCGTTTCCAGCAAGGCGGCCTTCAAGGATATTGATTTCGGCTATGCCCTCGGCCTGGGCGTGCAAGCTACGACGGGCCTGATGGCCGGCCTGCGCTACAATGGCGGCCTGAGCAACATTGCCAAGCCGGTGACCCTGGGCGGTCAGACCATTCAGCCGGAAGCACGCAACAGTGCGCTCCAGATTTATGTAGGCTACCTGTTCGGCGTTAAGTAAAGCAGCCAAAAAACAGGGTTTTCTGACACCAAAAAAAAGCCCGGCCTCCTTCGCGGAAGCCGGGCTTTTTACTTTTATAAATCCCTACTGGGCCGCCGCGTAGTTGCGGTAGAAGTGCGGGATGGTTTCGATGCCTTTCAGGAAGTTGAACACCCCGAAATGCTCGTTGGGCGAGTGGATGGCGTCCGAATCGAGCCCGAAGCCGAGCAGTACGGTATCCAGGCCCAGCTCCGACTTGAACATGGCCACGATGGGGATGGAGCCGCCGCCGCGCGTGGGCACCGGGCGCTTGCCGAAAGTGGTTTCCATGGCATCGGCGGCGGCTTTGTAGGCCACCGAGTCGGTGGGTGTCACCACGGGCTCGCCGCCGTGGTGGGGACGTACTTCGACGGTGACGCCGGCCGGGGCGATGCTGGCAAAGTGCTGCTGGAACAGGGCCGTGATTTCGGCCGAAGTCTGGTGCGGCACCAGGCGCATGGAGATTTTGGCGTGGGCCTGCGAGGCGATGACCGTTTTGGCCCCCTCGCCGGTGTAGCCGCCCCAGATGCCGTTCACGTCGAGCGTGGGGCGGATGCTGGTGCGCTCCATGCTGGAGTAGCCTTTTTCGCCGTACGAATCGGGCAGGCCGATGCTCTTTTTGAACTCGTCTTCGGAGAACGGGGCTTTGGCCATTTCGGCGCGCTCGTCGGCGCTCAGCTCGTCCACGTTGTCGTAGAAACCGGGGATGGTGATGTGGCCGTTGGCATCGTGCAGGCTGGCAATCATCTCGCACAGGGCGTTGATGGGGTTTTGCACCGCGCCGCCGTAGAGGCCGGAGTGCAGGTCGCGGTTGGGGCCGGTCACGGTCACTTCGTGGTAGCTCAGGCCGCGCAGGCCCACCTCGATGCTGGGCGCGTCGTTGGCCAGCATGCCGGTGTCGGAGATGAGAATCACGTCGGCCTTCAGCTTCTCCTTGTTCGCTTTCACGAAGATTTCGAGGTTGTTGGAGCCGATTTCCTCCTCGCCTTCGAACATGAATTTGATGTTGCAGGGCACGCCGCCCTGGCCGTCGCGCATCATCATCTCGAAGGCCTTGACGTGCATATACACCTGGCCTTTGTCGTCGCAGGCCCCGCGGGCGTAGATGTTGCCGTCCTTAATCACCGGCTCGAAGGGCGGTGAGGTCCACAGCTCGTAGGGGTCGGCGGGCTGCACGTCGTAGTGGCCGTACACCAGCACGGTGGGCTGGGTGGGGTCGGTGAGGTAGTCGCCGTACACGATGGGATTGCCGGCCGTGGGGCAGATTTCGAGGTTCTGCACGCCGGCTTCGGCGAGGCGGGTTTTCAGGTAATCGGCGGCCTTCAGGATATCGGCGTGAAACTTGGGGTCGGCCGACACGGACGGGATGCGGAGCCAGTCGAGGAGCTCATCGAGGAAGCGGGTTTGGTTATCGGCGAGGTAATTGGCCATGCGAGTTGGAGTGGGAGTTTGGAGCGGTAAAAGTAGCGGATTCTGGGCGGGAAGTTACCGCTGAGTTTCGCAGAGCGGGCGCTGAGGTACGCCGAGCGCGAGCGGCGCTGGCGGTTACTGCCGGGCATCCAGCACCAGCTCGCGCAGCATCACCTCGCCCAGCTTCCAGGCTTCGGCCCAGTCTTTTTCGGGGCTTTCGAAGGTGAGCAGGTAGAGCGTATCGGTTTTGGCGTTGGCCAGGGCCAGCTGATACACCACGCGGGCATCGGCCTCGGGTGGGGCCTCGCGGTAGCGCACCGTCCGCTTGTAGAATGGGCCTT
This sequence comes from Hymenobacter antarcticus, assembly GCF_039539545.1. Classification (NCBI taxonomy): domain Bacteria; kingdom Pseudomonadati; phylum Bacteroidota; class Cytophagia; order Cytophagales; family Hymenobacteraceae; genus Hymenobacter; species Hymenobacter antarcticus. Next base: position 16,926 of record NZ_BAABDI010000037.1, read on the forward strand.
CCACGGATGCTGCTTTTTCCAGCTGCTGCTGGCCGGGCCCGAAGCCGGTGCGCAGCAGCAGCAGCTCGGCGTATTCCGGGGCCGGGCGGCCGGTGCGGGCCTTTGCCTTGCGCACCACTTGCAGCGAGAGCCCCGTTTGGTATTCGCCGCTTTCGCCAATGGCCTCCTGAGTGAGGTAGTAGGTAGGGCTGCCTTTTTCGCCTTCGGCCCGGTACTGCCAGCCTTCGGGCAGCAGCATGGCGGCGCGGCTTTCAGGCAGCGGCTGCCAGGTGTAGCCGGCGGGCGGGGTGGCGAGGGGAACATTGTATTTCTGAGCGGCGACGGGCAGCGTGAAGAGCAACAGCAATAAGAATCGAAGCATAAAATAGCAGGGGGAATGCATCAGTTACTTCCGCCCAAACAGCGGCACCCTACTCTCGGTCCCGCTCCGCAGCCGGCCAATATTGGCCCTGTGCGTGTAGATGAGCAGCGCCGCCAGCACGAAGCCCACGTACACCATGAACGGCTGCGCCGGCCGGAACTGGGGCAGCAATTGCAGCAGCGCGAAGGTGACGCCCGCCGTCATGCTGGCCAGGCTCACGTAGCGGAACAGCAGCAGCATCCCGATAAAGACCAGCAGGCACACGCCCACCGTGGCCGGGGCCACGCCCAGCATCATGCCCAGCACAGTGGCCACGCCCTTGCCGCCCCGAAACTGCGCGAATACCGGGTAGATATGGCCCACGATGGCCAGCACGCCGCAACCCAGCTTGTAGTAGAGCTCATGCTCGGGGGCAATGGCCCCTTGCGCCACCAGCCACGCGGGCAGGCAGTAGGCGGCCACGAAACCCTTCAGCGCATCGATGAGCAGCACGGCCGAGCCGGCCCGGGGGCCCAGCACGCGAAAGGTGTTGGTAGCGCCGGCATTGCCGGAGCCGTGCTCGCGGATATCGGCCAGGCCGAAGAAGCGGCGGCCCACCCACAGCGCCGTGGGAATGGAACCGAGCAGGTAGGCGGCGAGGAGCGCGAGGGTGATGTAGAGCATGGAGTAAAATGAATGAGGAGGCGAACATAACTCCCCTCCTTGCAAAGGAGGGGATATTTTGCTGAAAGCAAAATTGGGGTGGTAAACTCGTTGCACGATGGGCGAACGAAGCTAACGCGAGTCGTTCGGGTGTCGTGCAACGAGTTTACCACCCCCGTTTTCGCTACGCGAAAACTCCCCTCCTTTGCAAGGAGGGGAGTTTCGTTCAGTCTAGCTGTCGCCGAAGGGGTCGTTGGCGGCTTTCTTTTTCTTCTTCTCTTCTTCCTTCTTCTTTTTCTCCTCCTCCTTTTTCAGCTTTTCGGCTTCCCTGGCCTGGCGGTCGGCTTCTTTTTTGGCCAGGGCGGGGTCGGGAGTGTCGGCAGCGGGCGGGGTGTCGGCAGCTTTCTCCTTCACCGTTTCCTTTTTAGCGGGCTCGGTGGCCGGGGCCTCGGTTGGGGCGGGGGTGTCGGCGGCGGTTGCCTTGGCTTTTTCCTTTTTGGCGGGGGCCGGAGCCGGGGCGGGCTCGTCGAGCACGCCATCGCCGAAGGGGTCGTTGGCCTTGGCCTTTTTCTTCTTCCTGGCGGGTTCGGGGGCGGGCTCGGCATCGGCGGTGCCGGGGTCGGCGCTGGGGTCGGTACCGAAGGCGTCATCGGCCTTGCCCTTTTTCTTCTTTTTGCTGCCGGCGTCCTCGGCGGGCTCGGCCGGGGCGGCGGGGGCCACGGTGCGGGTAATCTGCTTGCCGGTTTTGCCCAGGTAGTCCTTCTGGAAATGCACGCGGAAGGCATCCACGTCGGCCAGCGCACCCAGAAACACGCTGTAGGTGGTGGCCGTTTCGTAGTCGTATTTAGCCTTGCTGCTGATTTCGTAGTTAAAGTTGTCGCTGGACGAAGTCGTGAGCATCAGGTTTTTGGCGTACTTGAAGTAGTACCAGCTCTGCGGCTCGGCTTCGAGGTAAATCTCGACCACTTCGGCCCCGTCTTCGCGGCGAATTTCGATGCTGCCCGTCACCAGGGCATTGAGCGACTGCTTGCCCACGCCGGCCAGGCCAATCGGGCCCACCGAGTACCAGGCGTGCCGCTTCTCGTTCCACCGCAGGTTTACCTGGCTCAGCAGCAGGGTGTGGCCCGCCAGCTTGGGCGAGAGCTGCGCGATTGACCCGGCGGCCCCGTTGCGGGCGGCGTAGCTCTGCGTGGCCTTGTCGCCGATGAACTGGGCCAGCTTGTAGAGCTCGTTGGTCGAGCCATTCAGGGCCTCGGGGCCGTTCTTGGTGATTTTGGCCAGCTCGCTGCCCATCACGTCCACGGCCTTGGGGGGCATGGTGAAATCGATGCCCAGCAAGGCATCCACGGCGTAGCGGGCGCTGTCGGGGTTGGCCGTGCCCACGCCGCTGGCAATCATCTTGTAGTCTTTGCCGGGGGCGATGAAGGACAGCGGCCCGCGAAAGGTGATGCGGTTGGTGGAGTCGATGTAACTGAGGGCCGCGCCCTCGTAGGCGTTTATGTCGCTGGGGTCGCTGCGCGAGATGGTATAAATGGCCCTTTTGGCGTCGTAGCGCAGGTCGCCGTCCACCTTGAGCATGGTCAGGTCTTCGGGGGGGGGCGCGAGAGCCCCGTAGAGTGGGTAGAGCTTGCCGCTCTGCTCGGCCCGAAACAGGCCGATAACGAGCGGAGTATTGTCGGGGGCCTTGAGGTCGCGGAGATTGATGCGGACGTTTTTCGGGTCGATGGAGTCCTTCAGCGCCACCCAGGAGGAGTTGGCGTAGCTCTTGCCAAACTGCAGCTGCGCTTCGCCGGTGAAGGCGAAGCCGCGCCGCCGGGAGTTCAGCTGCACGTTGCCCCGGTAGCCGATGCGGTGCAGCAGCTGCACCTTGTTGCTCACGTTCACGGCGGCCGTGGCCACGGTGGCGGGGCCCTGCGCGGTGCCCTCGAAGGCCCCGTCGTTGGTTTTGGCGCGGCGGAAGGGGTTGATGCCGCCGCCGCTCACGTCGGCGCTGGCCAGCAGGAAGGCCGGGTCGGGCTCGAAGTTGTTGAAGCGCAGCGACACCGAGTCGTTGGCGGTTTTGACCACGTAGTCGGCGCTGCCGGTAAAGGCCGCCTTCGACACCACTTCGATGCTGCCCTTGGTGAGGCGGTGGAGCTTGGCCAGCGAGTCGAGCAGCACGACGGAGTTTTTGAGGCGCTGGATTTTGCCGTTCACCCCAATGTTCACGCGGCCCGAGTCGGGCACAATCCAGGCATCGGCGGCGGCAATGTGGGGCACGCCGCTCACCCGCATCTGGTACTTGGCCAGGTCGTAGAGGCCGCTGGTGGCCTTAAACTTCAGGCCGAACTGCACGGGGTTGGTCGAGTAGAAGAACGACTTGGTGGAGTCGGCCCCCTGGGCCATGCGCAGCTGCACCTGCTTCTTCTTGAAGTCCCAGTGCCCTTTGCTGAGCGTGGTGCCGAACGTGGAGTACGGCAGCTCGACGCTGGCCTTGCTGTCCTTCTCGCGGGTAAAGTCGGCCGTGCCCTTCTTCAGGTCATACTCGAAGGCCACGTCGTTGGCGGTGAGGGCGGGCTTGTTGGCTTCGGCCGATTTCACGCTCAGGGTGGCGTGCTTACCGGAGTAGTGGTCGGAATTGAAGGTAAAGTCGTGCGACTTGATGAGCGACTGCGGGCCGTCGAGGCGGCCGTCGCCGCCGGTGCCTTTGGGCGTGAGCAGCGTCGTGCCCGAGAAGTTGTAGCTGGCCACGGTTTTAGCCTTGCGGTCGGCGCTGGCGTAGAGGCGGGCCGTGCCGCCGCCGGCCGGCGTGGCCAGGAACATCGAGTCCTGCTTCACGTTCCAGTGCATGAGGTAGTTGGGCGGCATGCTGATGCGCGGAATATCGACGGCGCCCTCGGTGCGGGCCGCGATAACGCCCGTGCGGCCCACGGCCAGCACCGAGTCGCGGTAGAACACGAAGGCATCGGAGGTAAAAGTGCCTGACTGGTACGTGATGCTGCCATCGGCCTGCAGGCCCCGGCCGTTCACCTTCACCTTGTTGAACACCCGGCCCTTGCCCTTATAGAGCGGGAAACCGTCCTTCGGCACATCATAAACGAAGCCCAGCGAGCCGTCTTCCTGCACCGTGAGCTTGGTTTTGAGGTCGGGCAAAATGCCGCCGCTCCGGAACGTGCCCTCGAAGCCCGAGCTCGATTTGCCGATGCCGTTGAGCGAATCGAGCTTAAAAGGCGGAATATCGAACACCAGCGTCGAGTCGTAGACCCCGCCGAGCACGTCCTGCTTGCCGAAATACACGTTGGCCCCGCTCTGGGAGTCGAAGGCCGGGTACTGGGCTTTTCTCTTGCGGCCCGACTTGTTTTTGGGGTCGTTGAGGAAGAGGCGGCCGGTCGAGACGTTGCCTTTATTGGTGAGGGCAAAGTCGGCGTGCTTGCCGGTGGGCTTGCCCTTGGCATCCTTGGCTTCACTGCGAATCACAATGGAGTCAATCTTGGCCATGTCAATGTAGAAGCCGTCGTAGTTGAAGTTGAATTCGCGGCCCTTGAAGCGCATGGCCGAAGCCACCACCGCGCCGCGAAACTTGATGTCGCGGTTTTTCTGAATGCGGATAATGGCGCTGTCCGGCTTCACGTACACCGTGGCCGAGTCGTCGGAGAAGTTGAAGCGCTCCACGCCGCGCACCAGCAGCTCGTTGGTGTTCAGGTTGAGGGTGGCGTTGCGGCCCGTGCCCGAGAGCGACTTAATGGCGATGTGGTCGTAGTCTTTGCGGTCGCGGGCGGCGGCCACGTAGTGCGCGCCCTTGGGCAGAATGGTCACGTCGCCGGTCTGGGGGTTCCAGGCCACGTAGCCGTCGCGGGCCAGGCCAGCCATATCGGAGCGCATATTGAGCACCGACGTTTTCAGGTCGGTGGCCAGGTTGCTCACGTTCACGGTTTTCACGTTTTCGTGGGCCTGGGCGTAGCCCACCAGCATTTGCAGCGGATGCAGCCGGTTGATGCTTTTGAGCTGCTGGTAGCGGTTGTTGGTAAAAAACTCTTTGCTTTCGAAATCAGCCGACTGCTGGTTTTTCGACGACAGTACCGCGAAGTCGATAGTGGGCTGGCGCAGGTTCCAGGTCAGGGCCTGGGTCCGGATTTCGAGCTGGTGATAAGAGTCGCTGTACGGCGTGTTTTTATACAGGCCTTCTTCCCGCGAAAGCTTGAGCTGCTGCTTGGCTTTCGAATACTTGAGCTGCGTGCCAGGGTGCGTCACCGAGTCCTTGGTTCCCTGGTAGATGGTGATGGCCGCCCGGCTGGCGGTAATGAGCGAGTCGCCGAGCACGTAGGCCCGCGAGGCCGCCTTAAACTTGGGCTTGCCATCGAGGCTCACCGTGAGGTTGGAGAGCGAGCCGTCGAGGGCGGCGCTGAGGATTTTGCCGCCGCTCATCGACAAGCCACCCCGGTACTGGAGGTTGTCGCCGAGGTTTTTGATGCGGGCATCGTTGGTGAGGGAGATGAAGCGCGGGTAGCCGGTATCGGGCGCGCCGGGCTTGCGCCGCACGCTCTTGTAGCTGAGCGCGCCCTTGACGGGCGCTTCCAGCACGGCCGGGTAGGTCAGGGTCACGGGCTGGGCCGTGAACTCGGGCTTGGTCATGTCGAAGTCGAAGCCCGCCATCTCGGCCGTCACCAGGTTGGTTTTCACCGACCACACCAGCTGCCCGCTGGTGGCCAGAAACCGCCCGGTATTGGGCACGGCCGTGCCGCTCACTTTCTTCAGAAACACCGAGTCGCCGGCCGTGGCGATAAACAGGTCGGCGTCCTTCACCACGATGACCGCACCCCGGGCGGGCGGGGCCAGGTACTCATCGTAGGGCAGCGCCGAGGGCGCGAACGAGGCCGTGGGCGCATCAAAATCCGACGACTTGACCGGCGCAGCTTCTTTCGCAGCGGCGGCCGGCGTGGTCCTGGCGGCCGTTTTGGCTACCGGCTTTTTGGCCGGGGCCTTCTTTTTCGCGGGTGCGCCCCAGCCGTCGTCATCGCCCCAGCCGCCGCCGGAGGGCGACGACCACATATCGGCGCTGTCCCAGCCGCTGCTGCTGGCTTTTTTCTTAGCCGCGGGCTTAGCTGGCGCGGCCTTCACCGGGGCTTTGGCCACGGCCGGCTTTTTGGGGGCAGCGGGCAGCGGTTCCTCCTTCTTAGCAGGCTCGGGCGCGCCAAATTCCAGGTTGGAAACCGGCGCGGCAATGGGCGAATAGGCAAACGACACCGTGCCGCCCACGGCCCGCAGCGTGTTGTAGCCCGAGCGGTAGAGGTAGCCACCGGTGAAAAACCGGTTGGTACTGGTGATGAATTTCTCGGTTTCCTGGGGGGCTTCTTTCTCCAGGGTCTGGCCCAGCACGTCGAGGTACTGGTCCATCTGCTGGTCCTTGAGCTTGGCCAGCATCACGCCGTTTGCAATGGCGCTGAACAGGTTTTCGAAGTGCGGACGGGGCCGGAATTTCTTCGCCAGCATGGTTTGCGACAAGGCCACGATGCGGGCCTGCTGCGAGCTGGTGAGGCGGTTGGAAGCCCACAATTCCTTGAGGCGGGCGGCCACCACGCGGGCCCCGGCGTTGTTGGTGCTCGCCATCATGCCCTGCACGTCCACAATATATTGGGCCGGGTCGGTCGAGAGCTTGCCTACCTGATAGCGCGGGGCGGGCGCGGCGGCTCCGGTGGCCGTTGGCGGTTTGGTCTGGGCCCGCGCCGGCCGATAACCGCCCAGTACCAAGCCCAGCAACGCGATAAGAACACCTATTTGCTTCATAGTAGAGTAATGAATCTGAAATACTGGCTTGTCAGGCAAGCCCAGGGCTACCGCCCTGGCAAACCCATTGCTGAGGCAGTCACCCTTTTGCCCCGCGCCGGCATCGACGCGGCCAGGATTTGGGAGGCTGCTTGATTACCGCAAACGCCCAGCCTGGAGGATAGTGCCAGCAGTTGCGCTAAAAAACCCGGTACAAGTTAGTCAGAATCAAAAAAGCAACTACGCAACCACCAGAACGAATGCGCAATACCCTTTGATTATCAATAACTTTCCGGCTAACGTCCTTTTTCAGGTTCCTTTTATTATCCCACTTCCACGCGTGCAATCCGCAGGCCCGGCAATCGGCTCGCCACCACCTACGCTGCCAGGTTCCGGTTGCTGAGCGGTTCATTTGTGCCACGCTTCCTCGCTTTCTCCTCTATGCCCACCGCTCCCATTCGCACCGCCCTGCTGGCCTATGGTATGTCGGGCAAGCTTTTTCAGGCCCCGTTTCTGGCCGCGCACCCGGGGTTCGACCTGCTGGCGGTGGTGGAGCGCACCGAGCGCCGGATGCACCTCGACTACCCCACCATCCGCAGCTATCCGGCTGTGGAGCAGCTGCTGGCCGACCCAACGCTGGAGCTGGTGGTAGTGAACACGCCCAACGACACGCACTTCGACCTCGCCTGCCGGGCCCTGCGCGCCGGCAAGCACGTACTGCTGGAGAAACCGGTAGCCACATCGGTAGCGCAGCTGGAGGAGCTGCTGGCCCTGGCGCGGCAAATGGGCCGCCACCTGCTGGCTTACCAGAACCGGCGTTGGGACAGTGATTTCGGCGCCGTGGCCCGCGTGGTGCAAAGCGGCCAGCTCGGCCAGCTCATCGAAGCCCACCTGCGCTTCGACCGCTACAAGCTTGGCCTGAACGTGAAGAAATTCAAGGAGGAACCCCGGCCCGGCAGTGGCCTGCTCTACGACTTAGGGCCGCACCTCATTGACCAGGCCATCAGCCTGTTTGGGCAGCCGTTGAACGCTCACAAAACGGTGGGCAAGTATCGCCCCGGCACGCAGGTCGACGACTTTTTCTCGCTGCACCTGCGCTACCCGGCCGGCCTGAACGTGTGGGTGAGCAGCAGCCTGCTCGTGGCCGCCCCCGGCCCCGCCTACGTGCTGCACGGCACGCGAGGCAGCTACCAAAAAGCCCGCACCGATAACCAGGAGGCCCAATTACTGCAAGGACTCTCGCCGCTGGCTCCCGGCTACGGCCACGAAAACCTTGGCCAAGAAGGCCGCTTAACGCTGGTTTCCGCCGACGGCAGCCTTGTTACCATTGCTGCCGACCCCGCTGCCCCCGGCAACTACCTGGGCTTGTTCGACGCGGTGTTTCAAACCATTCGTCACAACGCCCCCTACCCCATCAGTGCCAATGAGCTGCGCTGGCAAAACGCGCTGCTGGAGCAGGCTGCTGACGCCTGATGAGCACCGCAGCAAAGAGGCCGGGATAACCTTGTCCTTACCCAAATTTGGGTCGTTGAGCCGGTCTGACCGCTCTAGGCGGTCTGACCGGTCGTCGTGAGGTCGAAATCGTATCAACGACAACCGGTCAGACCGCCTAAGGCGGTCAGACCGGAGCAACGGCCCCAGATTTGGGTAAGCGACAAGAATAACCCGGCCTTTTTGCATCTGAAGCCGCTTGGCAAGCTGTCTATCTGTACGCTCTACTTGCCGCGCACGACCATGGTGCCGCTGCCCTGAGCGGGCTGGCCGCTCAGGCTCACGCCCTCGGCCACGGCCTGGAAAGTGCCACTGCCATCGGCCGTGAAGAAGTGCAGCTCGGCCTGACCCTGGGCATTGGTGCGCACGCTGGGGTTCCAGTAGAGGGTGCTGGTACGCGGGTCGGCGGGCGGATTGGTGAGCAGGGCATTGTAGCGCGGCTGGTAAAACTCGCGGGCCGCGTAGTAGCCCGGCAGCTTTACCGTAGCAATGCCCGGCGCGGCGGGCAGGTCGGCCCCTTTGTAATTGGGGTCGGCCCGCTTCGTATAAATAGCAATTGCGCCCCCCGCAGCCCCAAAAATAGCCGCTTCGGGCCCTTTGAATATCTCGACCGATTCCACGTCGGAAGCAACCAGGGTGCTCACGAAGTCAATGTCGACTTTCTGACCATCCACAATTATCTGCGGCGTGCCCTGCCCCCGAATCTGCACCGTCATATTGGGCGGGTTGCCGGTCACGGTCAGGCCCGCTACGCGCCCTTGCAGCACCTGCAGCACCGACATGCCGGATTGGGCCACGGGGTTGTTGGCGAAGTCAACGACGGTACTGCCGGTGGCCCCATACAGGCGGCGCGGGTCGTCGCGCGGCACGGCCACCCGCTTGGCCGTGACGGCCACATTGCTCAGGATGATGTTGCGAATGGCTTTTTCGGGGTGCAGCTCCAGGTCGGCGGCCTGGGCCTGACGGCTGCGGCGCACGTAGGCCGCCACGCCGGGCGGGGCGGCGGCTACGGGCGGCAGCACGGGCAATACTCCCCGGACTGGTACTGGCCCATTATCGGGCCGGATAATGACGTTGGAACCGCCCTGCGAGCGCCGCGCCTGCAGCGTGATAACCGCCGTGTCGCGCACCGGAAAGCCCGCGAAAGTGAACCGGCCATCGGCGGTGGTGGTGGCGGTGGTCACGTTGCGCGCCGGACTGGTTTGCAGAAAAGTGAGCTGGCTGCCGGGCACCGGCCGGTTGCCGTGCTCGCTCACCACTTGGCCGGTCAGCACGATGTCCTGCTCCGGGGTGAAGGGCGCGGGCGGGGCCTCGCCGGCCAGCACGGCCTTCCACACAAAGCGCCGCCAGCCCTGCGTCAGCAGCAGGTCGTCGAGGGCCTGGGCCGTGGCCGCCGACTGCTCGCGGAAGTAATAACCGGGGTTTTCGACGTAGCCCGCCAGGTCCGAAGTCAGCAGCAGGTTCGAGGCGATGGTTTCGGCGTTGGGGTCGAGGGCGGTGAGCCCGGCGTCGCTCACGGCCAGCGAGAAGTTGGTGGCCACGGGTTGGCCTTCCGAATCGGTCACGCGCACGGTCAGCTGCACCGGCGCGTGGGGGCCGTAGCTGGCCTGGTCGGGCGTCACGCTGATGCGGAGCGCGGCCGGGCCGTTCTGCACGAAAGCCAGCCGCTCGCACTGCGGCCCGCCCTGCGCATCAAATAACGTGAAGTGCACGATGCCGTTGGGATAGTTCTTTTTGGGCATGCGCCAGGCGGCCGGCACGTCGCCCGTGAGCGGACGCGGGCCGGGGTAGGCGGCCGCGCCGCGCACCTGGCTCATCAGCTGCACGGGGCCGGGGGCAGCCGTGCCACTGGCACCACGGTAGCGCGCTTCCACCAAAAAGCTCTCGCTGGTTTCGACGATGCGCAGGGTGTAGCCCGTGGGCTGGGCCACCGGCAGGGGGTAGTCGGCGGTGCTGCCATCGGGCAGCGTGAGGTGGGCGTGGTAGCGCTGGCTGGTACCGGGCACAAAGGCAAAGCGCCCCATGCCCGCATGCCGGCTGCTGAAAGCGGCGACCACCACGGCATTCTGGGCATTCCGAATCTGGCCCCGTACCGCAATACTCCGGCCATTAACGTCGATGGCTTTGCAGGCCACCACGGCGGGCAGGCCCTCCACGAGGGTGCCGCCTTCCGGGAAAAACTGCACGTCGGGCCGGCTGGCCGTGGCCCCGCCCGGGCCGCGCTGCTTGCGGGCTGCCAGGGCCGCCGCCTCAGGGCTTAGCTCCTGCGGGCCGATGGGCGACGCCGGCCAGATGCTCAGGCGGCGGCTATACACGAACCCGTCGCCCGCGTTGCGCATCCAGTTGGTGTAGGCGCGCAGCACGTAGGTGCCGGCCGAAAGCGAGTCGGCAATGTCAAGGTCACCGCTGGCCCGGCCGCCCTGCAGGCGCAGGGTACGGCGCGCCACTACTTTTTGCTGAGCCGAAAGCAAGTCGACGTGCAGCACCTGGCTGAGCGAGTCGAGCTGATGCTGGCCGGCATCCACCACGTAGGCGCTGAACCAGATGGTTTCGCCCGTGGCATACACCGGCCGGTCGAGGTGCAGGTAGGCCTTTTCGCCCCGGGCCACCGCGTAGTATTCCGTCATCTGCCGCGCGATGCGCTGCAAGGGAGTTTCCTCAGCGGGCTGCTGGCGAAAGGCCATTAAGCCAAGCCCACTGGCCAGCACGACGGCCGCTAGTGCTTTCTGCACGCGCACAATTCTCATGGTTGCACTCTGGTCAAAACAGTCGGTTTGATGGAAAACCAACCGCGAGGTTACGCGACCAACATGGCAAGGCCATGAAGCCGAATGGCTGCGGCGGTAACTGAACATGTACCCCGAAGTTTTACTTCGGGCCGGGCGAACATCAATCGGTCAACGACCGAAGTGAAACTTCGGGGTACCCGTTCCGGGCCTTTATTCTTTTTCGAAGATGGCCGACACCCAGCTGCGCAGCGTGCGATGGCGCTGGTAGCGCAGACCGTGCTTGCTTGCCTCGGCGGTGATTTTGGGGAGGTCTTCCTCGTAGAAACCGCTGAACAGGATGGGCCGGCCGCTGGGCAGCAGGCGGGCATATTCGTGCATATCTTCGAGCAGCACGTTGCGGTTGATGTTGGCCAGAATCAGGTCGAAAGGCTCCTCGTCGGCCAGCGTCTCCACCCCGCCCAGGCGGCACTCGATGGTGTGGCACTGGTTTTCGGCGGCATTGTCGCGGGCGTTTTCCACGGTCCAGGGCTCGGTGTCCACGGCCAGCACCTGGCGGGCTCCCAGCATTTCGGCCATGATGGCCAGGATGCCGGTGCCGGTGCCCATGTCGAGCACACGCAGTCCTCTGTGGCTCACGTCGAGCTGGTTTTCAATCATCAGCGCCGTGGTTTCGTGGTGGCCCGTGCCGAACGACATGCGCGGCATAATCACGATGTCGTAGTCCACGCCCGCCGGCTGTGGGTGGAACGGCGCGCGCACCGAAACCCGCTCGGCAATGATGAGGGGCTGGAAATTCTTCTCCCACTCGGCGTTCCAGTTCTGACGGGTAATCACGCGGTGCGAGTGGCTCAGCTCGCCCTGGCCCTCGTAGCGGCTCATGATTTCGGCCACCGCGTCGGGGTTGAACACCTCTTCGGTGGTGTAGGCGCAAAAGCCCGCGTCGGTGTCCTCAAAAGTGTCGAAGCCTACTTCGGCCAGCTCGGCCACCAGAATATCGGCCAGCTCGCGCGGGGCTTCAACGGTCAGTTCAATAAAATCCACTTGGTTGAATTATGAGTTAAGAGTCAAGAATTGTGAGTTATGAGTTATAAATTGAAGCCGTATGGAAACTTCGTTCGCGACTCATAATTCACAACTCATAAGTAGGTCGGGTAAATTACTTTGCAATAAAAAAGAACGTCATGCTGAGCGCAGTCGAAGCATCTCTACCGCTTCAGCAGGGCCGTTCAGCGAAGCGGTAGAGATGCTTCGACGGGCTCAGCATGACGTGCTGATAAATCAAACTAATTTCCACGACCTACTTAATTTTCTTTAATTGGTCTTGCAGCCGGCGAACGAGCGCACCGTCGTGTAGTGAATCGAGAAGTCGGCCTTGCTGCGGTCGGGGGTCACAAACAGCACGTAGTCGGCAAAATCGCGGGCGGGAGCATCGGCCCACAAACCTACTTTATCAGCAAATAGCTTATTAGTTTCCTTGAAAACAATGAGGTCGGCGAAAGCCTCCTGGGGCTCCACATACACCGTACCGAAGCAGTAGGACCGGCGGGCCGGGTCGGTTTCGAGATACACCGAGCCGTAGATTTTGCAGGGCTCCAGCGAAACGGCGGCCGGGGCTTTGGCGGGCATCAGGGCCAGCAGGAGCGTGAGCAGGAAGGAGAGCATTCGGGGGAAGGGGTAAGTTTTGAGGGCTGAGGGTTGAATGCAGAATGCAAAAGGTGGGGTTGTCGTTCAACGCAACATTCAACCCTCAAAACTCAACCCTGCTTAAAACGACTGAATAATCGTCGTGAAGTCGGCTGCCTTCAGCGAAGCGCCGCCGATGAGGCCGCCGTCCACGTCGGGCTGCGAGAACAGCTCCCGCGCATTCTGCGCGTTGGCCGAGCCGCCGTAGAGAATGGTGGTGTCGAGGGCGGCCTGCGCGTCGTAGGCCCGGGCCACCCGCTCGCGGATGAAGGCGTGGACTTCCTGCGCCTGGGCGCTGGTAGCGGTGCGGCCCGTGCCAATGGCCCAGATGGGCTCGTAGGCAATGGTAACCTGCGCAAATTCCTCGTTGCTGAGGTGAAACAGGCCATCGGTGAGCTGCTTGCCGATGTAGGCAAACGTCTCGTCGGCTTCGCGGGTGTCCAGCGACTCGCCCACGCAGAAGATGGGCTTGAGACCGGCAGCCAGCGCGGCTTTCAGCTTCTGGCTGAGCAGCGCATCGTCTTCGCCAAAATACTGGCGGCGCTCCGAGTGGCCCAGAATCACGTACTCGCAGCCCACCGAAGCCAGCATGGCGGCCGATACTTCGCCGGTGAAGGCCCCGCTTTCTTTCTGGTGGCAGTTCTGCGCGCCCAGGTGGAAATTCGACGACTGGGGCAGCTGCTGCCCCACGCCGTGCAGCAATGGGAAAGGCGGGCAGATAACGACTTGCGGGGCATTGGCGGCCGGGGCGGCCTCGCCGGCCAGGCGGGTTATTTCGGCTACCAGGGCCAGGGCCTCGGGGTAGGTCAGGTTCATTTTCCAGTTGCCGGCAACGAGGTTTTGGCGCATGTGCTAAGGAGGCTAAAGCGAGAAACTATTTACACCGCAAAGCTAACGGCAAACGCCCCCAACGCAGACTACTGCCAGAATCACTGCTTGCTGGCCTTGAGCTGGTCGGCCCCCACCACTGCGGAAGGCCGCTGGTGCGTGCGCCAGAATTCCTCGTGCAAGGGCTTATCCTTCAGCAGCATGCTGGCTACGGGCGGGCGCTCGGGCAACACCGCTACGCCAGCGGTGCGAATGTTGGTGAATTGCAGGCTCAGCACCGACAGTTTCTCCATGTGCTGGCCCGTGGCCAGGTTTTTATGCTTCTCAATCCACTCCTGAGCCGTGGTATTCACGAAGTAATGCCCGTCGGGCTGCTGCTGGTAGGTTATGGTCTGGCGAATGCGGTAATCCCGGTGGATGCTATGCCAGCTCGTGGCAGCAGCACCACTGCGAGCGAAATACTTGCGGGTAAGCTGATTGAGCCGCACCGTGTCGCGGGCCCATTCCACCTCGCAGCGGGTCACGGCGTAGTCGGCGTGGTTGATGTAGAGCTTGCCGGTGTAGCCCTGGTCAAAATAGTCGCCCGTCGTGCGGCGGGTTTTCTTCCGGGCTACAAACTCGACAACCAGGGTTTCGCGCCCTTCATACTCGATGATGGGGCCGAGCGAATACGTGTACTTACCCAGCGTGCGGGCCTGAAACAGCGGATTTTCATCGACCAAATCGGCAAAATGCGCGAAATACCCACTGTGGCCGTAGTGGTAATCTTCCCACCCGGTGCCTTTGGCGGGCAGCTGGTTCCACTTTACTTCTTCGAGCCGCGAGGCGGCGGCGCCCACCGAGCGGTAGCCCTGCGCATCGTAGTACGTGCTGAAATACTCTACGTCGTAGAGCAGCGAATCGTAGTTGGTCGAGGAGGCGCGGGCGTACACATCGGCGTTATAATCCTGCTGGAGGTAGTTTTTGGGCAGGTTTTTAATAACCCGCTCCATTATTTTGCGCGGGTTCAGGCTTTCGCCGCTCACCTGCACCCCGGCCAGCGCGTAGGCCTGGGGCGGCAGCAGCAGCGTGAGTCCGGTGGCCGTTTGGGACCCCACCGACACCGCCCGCGCCCCGAAGCCCAGGCAGGTGGCTACCAGCGTATCGGCCGCAGCCGGGCGCGGCAGCTCAAACTCCCCCTTGATGTTGGTGACCAGCCCCAAGCCCTGCTTTTTGAGGTACACGCTGGCAAAAGGCACGGCCGCCCGGGTTTTCTCATTAAGCACCCGGCCGGATAGCCCAACGGCACCTGCGGCCCCACCAGCCCGCACCGTGACGCGGCGCTTGGCCGCCGCCGGCGGGCCGCCGCTGGTTTTGCTCAGCCGCACCGAGTCGCGCAGCGTGAGCGGAGCCTCGGTCGTGGCTTCGGTGGGCGGGTGCACGGTTTTCAGAAACAGTAGCCCATCGACCACCGCCGTCCAGTTGCCGGCCACGGGCGTGTATTCGAACAGGCTGGCCGTGGTGGCGGCCAAGGCGGGCTGCTGCATGCGCACGAACAGGTACTCCGGCCCCAGCGCATCGAGCTGGCTTTCGAGGCTGCCGGGGGCGGGGGCGGGCACGGGCTTGCGCGGGCCATACACGTTGCCATACACGCCGTGGGCCGTGGCGGTGCCCAGCACGTACACCTGGCCCGGCAGGGCGGCTTTTAGCAAGAAGCCCATGGGCCGGTAGGCTTGCAGTTCGGCACTTTGCAGGCCGGCCAGGCTGCCGGCAAAGTGCGGGGTAGCGCCCCAGCAGATAACTTTTTCGGCCGGATGCTGGCGCAGGTACCAGAGCAGGTTTTCGGCCATCAGCCGGTCGCGCACGTTGCTGTCCTTCGCTTTGAAACCGGTTTCGCCCTTGGCCCCCGGGTCGTTGTGCGCATAGTCGCGGGCCAGGGTATTCACACTGCCCAGGCACTGAAGCCAGAATTCGGCCCTGGCTTTGCGGGCGGGGCTGGTAGCGGCCACGCGCTGCAACAGCTTGGTGGCCTTGCCAATGCCCAGGTTGAACAAGCTGTACTCGTGCGCCGGCGAAAACGTGTAATGTTGCCCCATCACGGCCATCACCTCCTCCAGGTAGTCATAGGGCACGGCATCGGCCCCCTTCTCCGGGCGCAGAAACGCCTGCAGGTCTTCCACCAGTTCTTCGCCGTATTCCCCGCTGAACTGGGGGTCGAACCCGGCCACTTTCAGCTTGCCCGGCCCCACCAGCCCGGCCATGGGTTGAAACTCCTGGCTGCGGCTCCAGATGGGGAACAGGCTTTTTTCGAAGCAGGCCGCCGGGGCTTTGCCGGCCTCCAGGTCCTGCTGCGCCCGGCTCAATTCGTAGAAGCCGCTTTCGAAGGCTACCGTGGTAAAGCCCAGCTGCCGCAGGTACCGCACGAGACGGATTTTGGCCCCGAACACATTGCCCTCGCCGTGCGTGGGCTCGCCCAGCAGCACGACGCGGGCCGCCCCAAACTCGGCTTTCAGAAAAGTCAGGTCCGTGAAATCAGGGTCTTGTGGGTCGATGGTCCGAATGGCCTGGTAGGCCAAGGCGGGCGCGGGCTGGGTCGACTGGGCCAGGGCCGCTACCCCCGCCGTCAGCAGAACGAGGAGGGCCGAAAATCCTTTGGTGATGAACATGCAGGTTGGTGCAGAAGATAACGCCGGGCATCGGAGTCGGGCCATGAAATGCCGCGCTTCGACCCCGCATCAAATCTCCGCAGAGAAAACTGACTTTACCCGACTAGCCCAACCGGCCCGCGTTCCGGGCGGCAATCTCTGCTTCGGCGGCGGCGGCGGCTTCGTCGCGCAGCTGCCAGGGCGTTTTGCGGCCGCCCATCCGCGAAAACACGAAGCCGGCTACGATGCTCACGGTAGCCCCGACCAGCGCGGCCCAGCCCAGCTCGGGCACTTCGCGCAGCCGCGCCACCCACAGCCACGCCAGCGCCCAGGCCACCACCAGCGGGAATACCAGGTCGCGAAACACGCGGCTCATCAGCAGCCCCAAGGCGACCACTACGAAAATCAGGCCCAGCGTGAGCGTTACCGACAAGCCCACGGCGGGCCGCCAGCCGAGCTGCTGCAAGCCGATGGTGATGTTGATGACGGAAGCCACCGAAATCCACCCGAGGAACAATGAAAAAGGAACGCCGACCAACGCGGGCGCGGCATCGGCGAAAATGCGCCGCCGGGCCCGGCCGTAAGTCACGATAAGGCAACCCAGAATGAGCAGCATCACGCCCACGCTGGGCAAAATCAGCTCGTAGGCAAAGAGCACCACCCAGCCCGCGGTAGCCACGTTGGCCAGGGTGAGGGGCTTGGCCAGCGCATCGGGCAACGACAGCTTTTTCTGCCCGGGCAGCAGCTGCCACACGGCGTATATCGCCAGGCTCAGAAAAATCAGCCCCCAGATACTGAACGCATAGCCGGCCGGCGTGAGCAACGTGGGGTATTTGGCCGACACCTCGCCCATGGTTTGCCCGGCAAACGGGTGGGTGTTGGAGTAGTAATTGAGAAAAATGTTGCCAAAAATGGCAATAGCGGCCAGCCAGCGCCACGCCCGGCCCGTAGCCGTGCGGTCGGGGGTAGCGTAGTGGTCGGGAGCAGAAGCGGTGAGCGGCATGATGACGCGATGGGTGGGTGCCTACGGAGCAACAAATGAATCGGATTAAGTGCCGGGGACACTCAAGGCGACGCATGGGAGCGCGGGCGGCAGGGGTAAGAACAGACCCCGAACCTGCGCAATTAATCATCCGGCAGGTTCAGTGCCGCAACGTTACACTTTATCCGCTAAAAAACGCGCGGTATGGTTCGAATCTTTCAGCTTCACCAGCTCCTCGGGGGTGCCTTCGAACAGCAGGTGGCCGCCGTTGAGGCCGCCTTCGGGGCCGAGGTCGATGAGCCAATCGGCGCACTTGATGATGTCGACGTTGTGCTCAATGATGAGCACGGAATTACCTTGCTCAATCAGCGCATTGAGGGCCCCGAGCAGCTTGGCGATGTCGTGAAAGTGCAGGCCGGTGCTGGGCTCGTCGAAGATGAACAGGATTTTATCCTGCTGAAGGGTAGCGCCTTTGGTGAGAAAAGAGGCGAGCTTCACGCGCTGGGCCTCGCCGCCCGAAAGCGTGTTGGCCGACTGCCCGAGGCGGATGTAGCCCAGGCCCACGTCCTCCAGCGGCTTGAGGCGCTCGGCTACTTTGGGCTGGCTTTTGAAGAACTGAACTGCGTCGGTCACGGTCAATTCGAGCACCTCGTCGATGCCTTTTTCCTGGTATTTGATGTCCAGAATATCCTGCTTGAATTTTCGGCCGCCGCAGCCTTCGCAGGTCAGATAGATATCGGCCATGAACTGCATCTCGATTTTCACTTGGCCTTCGCCCTGGCACACTTCGCAGCGCCCGCCGTCCACGTTGAAGGAGAAGTGCGAGGGCTTGAGGCCCCGGGCCTTGGCCAGCGGCAGCTCCGAAAACAGCGTCCGGATGGCGTCGTAGGCCTTCACATAAGTTACCGGGTTCGAGCGCGACGACTTGCCGATGGGATTCTGGTCCACGAACTCGACGTGCGACACCTGCCCGTTCACGCCGGTGAGGCGGTCGAACTTGCCGGTGCTTTCGCCCGCGCCGCCGCCCAGCATTTTCATCAGGGCCGGGGCCAGAATGCGCTTGATAAGCGTGGACTTGCCCGAGCCCGACACGCCCGTCACCACCGTCATCACACCGAGCGGAATCTTCACGCTCACGTTTTTGAGGTTGTTTTCGCGGGCCCCGGTTAGTTCCAGGGCGTTGCGCCAGGGGCGGCGCACCTTGGGTACGGCCACCTCCATGCGGCCGCTCAGGTACTGGCCGGTGTAGGTGCTGGTGTCCTGCAGCAGCTCGGCCATGGTGCCCTGGAACATGAGGTTGCCGCCGCCGCTGCCGGCTTCGGGGCCGATGTCGATAATCTGGTCGGCGGCCTCCATCATCTTCTCCTCGTGCTCCACCACCACCACGGTATTACCGAGCTGCTGCAACGAGCGCAGCACGCCAATGAGCTGCTCGGCATCCTTGGGGTGCAGGCCAATGCTGGGCTCGTCGAGCACGTACATCGAACCCACCAGCGCCGAGCCCAGGGACGTAGCCAGCGAAATACGCTGGCTCTCACCGCCGCTCAGCGTGTTGCTCAAGCGGTTCAAAGTCAGATACCCCAGGCCCACGCGGTTGAGGTAGCCGAGGCGGTTGGTGATTTCCGTTACGAGGCGCTCGGCCACTTTGGCGTCGTGCTCGCTCAGGCTCATGTTCTGGAAGAACGTCAGGGCATCCGAAATGGGCAGCAGCACGATATCGGCAATGCTGCGACCGGCGAGGCGCACGTACTGCGCGTCTTTGCGCAGGCGGGTACCGCGGCAGTCGGGGCACACGGTGCGGCCCCGGTAGCGGCTTTGCAGCACGCGGTACTGGATTTTGTGGGTCTGCTCACTCACCCATTTGAAGTACTTGTCCAGGCCTTCGAAGTGCTTGTTACCGGTCCAGAGCAGGCGCTGCTCGGCTTCGCTCAGGTCGTTGTAGGGCCGGTGAATGGGAAAGTCGAAGCGGATGCCGTTTTTCAGCAGCGGCTTCAGCCACTCGCCCTGCTTCTCGGTGCGCCAGGGCGCGATGGCACCCTCGTACACGGTCAGGCTTTTGTCCGGAATCACCAGGTCCTCATCAATGCCCAGCACCGAGCCAAAGCCCTCGCAGGTCTGGCAGGCGCCGTAAGGGTTGTTGAAGGAGAAGAAGTTGACGCTGGGCTCCTCGAACACGATGTCGTCGAGCTCAAACTTGTCGGAGAAGGTTCTATTCGTTGTTAGTTGTTGGTTGTCAGTTGTCAGGCCAGCGCCGTTTTCACTGGCAACTGACAACTGATAACTAACAACTAATGTCCCGTGGCCCTCGAAAAACCCCGTTTGCACCGAGTCCGCGAGGCGGAAGAGCAGGTCCTCGTCATCGGGGCGCAGCACGGCGCGGTCAATCATGATGGATACTTCGCCCTGCACCTCGGGCTGGCCCTCCCCTATCAGGTCCTCAATCTGGGAAGTCACGCCGTCGACCACCACGCGGCTGTAGCCTTTTTGCAGCAGCAAATCCAGCTCCTTACTAATGGTGCGGGTGTGGTCGGCGCGGTGCAGCGGGGCCAGAATCATGGCCTTGGTCCCCTCAGGCTGGGCCGCCAGAAAATCGACCACGTCGGCCACGTTATCCTTGCGCACCTGCTCACCGCTCACGGGTGAAAACGTGCGGCCCACCCGCGCAAACAGCAGCTTGAGGTAATCGTAAATCTCCGTACTCGTGCCCACCGTCGAACGGTTGTTCTTGATGCTGACCTTCTGCTCGATGGCAATGGCCGGCGAAATACCCCGGATATAGTCCACGTCGGGCTTGTCCATGCGGCCCAGAAACTGGCGGGCGTAGCTGCTCAGGCTTTCCACGTACATACGCTGGCCTTCAGCGTACAAGGTATCGAAAGCCAGACTGGATTTGCCCGAACCCGAGAGGCCCGTGACGACAATAAACTGGTTGCGCGGCAGAGCTACGCTGAGGTTTTTAAGGTTGTGAACCCGGGCGTTTTTGATGAGGATGAATTCGCGCGGGTCGAGGTTGTCAATGGCGTTATCGGCGGGGGCCGAAACTTGCAACGAGTCTTTTTTGGGCATAAACGAACTAACAATGGGAGGGGGCCGGAAGGTTTCGGCCAGGGTCCATTTGCTTGGGGCCACGAAGGTACGGCCGGCAGGAAGGCAACATAAACATCTTAATCCGGACCAAGTGCCTAACATTGTAGTACACTTCGTTCCCAACTATTAATGTTTCCTTCCAGTCCGATTGCTACTATCTACCAAGTGTTGCAGCACGTACAAGCCGCCGCGCAAGCCAATGCTGCCATTTTTCGCAAAAACGAGGCCGCTACCCGAGCGGCCTTGATTGACCCTGTGTTGCGGGCACTGGGCTGGGATACTGCCAATGTGCAGGTGGTAGAGCCCGAAAAAACGCTCAGCAACGAGCTGCGAATCGACTATTTGCTGAATGACCCCGCCGGCCAGCCATGGGTCGTTGTCGAAGCCAAATGCCTCGATAGCAGCCTCGATAAATACGGCTACGTCGGTAAAATTCTGGGGTATGCCCTGACGCTGAACGTCCATACCGTTTGCATCACCGATGGCATTACCTGGCATCTGCACACGCATTTGCGGCACGGCAAGTCTGAACCCGTGGTATTTTCCCTGGTGGAAAACGACTTACTACGGGCAGCCAACGAGCTTATTCGCGGGCTTGACGCGGCACAGGCCGGCCACGGTATTCTGCTGCCCAATGCTGGCCGCACAGCGGCCTTATCTCCTATAAATCCGCTGCCCCCCTCCGCCAAGCCAATCTCGCCAGTAACAAAGCAGCCTGCGAAGCCTAAGAAGCAGCCCGCTACCACACCGGACTTCACTGAGCTCGCGCAACTGCATTTGTTGGCTTTACAGCCAGGCCAGAAGCCTAAGCAGCTACGCTTACCCAACGGCACCGTCAAGCCAATTGCCATCTGGAAGGATATTTTGCTGGAGGTGTGCTACCTGGTGCTATCGACCAATGGCAACTTAGTCCTTCCCTTTCCCGACAAAGCGGGCAAAAAACGCTCCCTCTTTTCATATACAAAGCCAGAAGGTGGTTCGAGCACGCTTACTTCCTACAAAGGCAACCCCGTTTTCATACTTACCCACTACAGCGCCGCCGACTGTATTGCCAACGCCCTCTACGCCGCGAAGCAACTCCTCCCCAGCCAGCGGAAAGCTAGTCTGGCCGTGAGTTTCTAGAAGCACGCCAAGCTGCCAGCCCAGCGCAACCGCAACCTACCTTTCCAATCCTTCCCCATGCGCACGCTTACTCGCTTTCTGCTTGGTACCTGCTTCGCCCTCACTACCGCCAGCGCCCACGCCCAAACCACCCGCCCCAGCCTCACCGGCACCTGGGCGGGCACGCTGATGGGCACCCTGGATTTCACCGCCCACCTCACCGACCCGGCCGGTGGGCCGCGCACCGCCACGCTGGATATTCCGGCGCAGCAGGCGAAAGGATTGGTCATGCAGCTCCGCACGCCCGGCGACAGCGTGTACCTGAGCATGCGCCAGCCCGTAGCCGCGCAGTTTGCGGGCCGGCGCTCGGCCGATGGGCACCAGCTGGTGGGCGAATGGCAGCAGGGGCTGCGCTCGTTCCCGCTCACGCTCAGCCGCGAGGGCAGCACCGGAAAAGTATCGGGGCCCAACCGTCCCCAGACGCCGCTGCCACCCTTCCCCTACCAGTCGGCCGATATCACCTTTAAAAATGAGAAAGCCGGCGTGACCCTGGCCGGCACCTACACCGTGCCCGCCGACATGGGCCCGTTCCCGGCCGTGGTGCTGCTCACCGGCTCCGGGCCGGAGGACCGCAACTCCACCATTATGGGCCACCAGCCCTTCGCCGTGCTCGCCGACTACCTCACCCGCCAGGGCATCGCCGTGCTGCGGTTTGATGACCGGGGCGTGGGCCAATCCGGCGGCACGCTGGCCGGCACCACCAGCGCCGACTACACCGCCGATGCCCAGGCCGCCCTGGCCTGGCTGCGCGCCCAACCGGGCATCCGCAAAAACCAGGTGGGCCTGGTGGGCCACAGCCAGGGCGGCACGGCCGCGATTGGAGCTGCCATACTACCCGCCGGGCCCGACTTTTTGGTGCTGCTGGCCGCGCCGGGCATTCCGGGCGATGAGCTGATTGTGCAGCAGTCGCTGGCCGGGGCGCGCCTGCAAACCACCGATGCGGCGCAGCTGACGACGACCGAAAAGGCGCAGCGGGCCATGACTCAGATTGTGCAGAAAACCCCCGACAATGCCCAGGCCAAGGCCCAGCTTATGGCCTACTACACCGCCATCGACCCGCAGCTGGCCGCCCTGCTGGAGCCGCAACTGGCAATGCTAACCACGCCCGACTACCGCAGCATCCTGGCCGACCGGCCGGCCAAAACACTGGCCAAAGTGCGCTGCCCGGTACTGGCCATTGGGGGCAGCAAGGACGTGCAGGTGCCTGCTCCGGCCAACCTGGCCGGTATTGCGGCCGGCCTGAAAACGGCGGGCAACCGCGATGTGACGGTGAAGGAATTGCCCGGCCTCAACCACTTGTTCCAAACTGCCGGCACGGGCAGCCCGGCCGAATACGGTACCATCGAGGAAACTTTCGCGCCGGCGGCACTGCAGGTGGTGGGCGACTGGATTATGCGGCATACCCAAAAGCAGGGCACGCCATAGTCGTACAGGACGCTTTTCAGCTGGTCGGCCCGTGGGGCCGACCAGCTGCATTTTACTCCCTTGCGCAACGAGAAACTAAATCCATTGCCAAAAGAAAACATTTGTTGTACTTTTCAGCCCCAACACGCCAAAATACGCATCTATTATAGGCTGATTCCATGATTCGATTCCTACTCGCTGCCTTTCTTCTACTAAATACTCTGCCGCAGGCCGTTGCCGGTCCCCCTCCTGCCCCCGGCCCGCTCAATGGTCAATGGAAAGGCCCGCTGAAACTACTTGGCGGCGAAATAACCCTGATTATCACCATCGTGCCGCTCACCAACGGCACTTTTTATGCCGCTCTCGACGCCCCCCAGCAGCGCATCAGCCGCATGCCGGTGGAAGTAGAGCTCAAGGACGACAATCTCACCCTGCGCATCGAGCAGGCCGGCAGCAGCTTCGTGGGCAAAGTGCTCGATGACGGGGCCACCCTGCAAGGCACCTGGAAGCAGCCCGGCGTGACGGCCCCCATGGTGCTCACGCGGGCAGCAGCCTCTGTACAGGCCGTTACCAAGTTCAAAGCCACCCCGCCCTACCGCGAATCGGAGGTCAGCTTCGTGAACCCCGTCACCAAAGCCCATCTTGGTGGCACGCTCACTGTGCCGGCCGGTGAGGGCCCCTTCGCAGCCGTGGTACTGCTCTCCGACTCGGGCCCCCAAACCCGCGACGTGGACGTGAACGGCTACCGGATGTTTGGCCAGCTCGCCGATTATCTCACCCGCCACGGCATCGCCGTGCTGCGGTTTGATGACCGGGGCGTGGGCAAATCGACCGGCAATTATGCCACTGCTACCACCGCTGGCTTCGTCACCGATGCCCAGGCGGCGCTCACGTTTCTACGCTCGCGCCCCTTGGTGGCGGCGCACCGCGTGGGCTTACTCGGGCACGGCGAAGGGGCCAACGTGGCCCTGCTCACGGCCGCCGGGCCGGGCCGGGCGCCGGCCTTTGTGGTATCGCTGGCCGGCTACGGCCAGCCCGGCGATGAGGTGCTGCGGCGGCAGCAGGGCGAAATCATGCGCCTGATTGGGGCCGACCCGTCGCAGGTGAAAGCCGCGCAGGACGTGTACCAGCGCACGGTCGACGTTATCCGCCAAACGCCCGACAACACCATGGCCCGCAACAAAGTAGCCTCGCTGCTCACCGGAGCCAACATGGGCGTTGATGCCAGCATGGCCCGCGCCCGCGCCGCACAGCTCACCTCGCCCTGGTCGCGGTATTTCTTCGATTTCAACCCCCAGGCGCAGCTGGCTAAGGTGCAATGCGCGGTGCTGCTGCTCAATGGCACTTCCGATTTGCAGGTATCCGCCCGGCGCAATATGACGCCGCTCTACCGGGCCCTGCGCCGCGCCAGGCGCACGGCCACAGCCCACAAGCTCGAAGGCATCAACCACCTGTTTCAGCCCGCGCCGGCCCAGTGGCCGATGATAAACGGCGTGCAGCAAGCCGTTTTTTCGCCCGATGGCCTCAAGCTCATCCACGCCTGGGTGGCTCAGGAAACCCGCCTGCCCGGTGGCCCGCTCCCGGTCACGGTGAAGCGGCCGCCCTCGTCGACCCGCAAGGCTAACCGCACGCCCAGCACCACGAAATCGCGCAGCTGATTCCGACGGATTGGACCAAGAGGCTATCCGAATAGGCCGTCATGCCGAGCGCAGCCGAGGCATCTCGCCCGCTTTGTTGAGGTGGCGGCTGATTACTGCTGCACGCGAGATGCCCCGGCTGCGCTCGGCATAACCGTTCTTCTCTTGCCTTTTCGGATAGCCTCTAAGCAGCCTTACGGGCATTTTGCCTATACTTGCAGCTACTCCCGGCGCTGTCCCGGCCCACACCGGGCAGTTCCGTCACCTTCACCCTTCCTTTCTACCGCGATGCCGCCCTCGCCCCCACCGCGTCCCCGCCGGTTTTGGGATGCTATTAGTCCCACGCGCTGGCTGCGGCGCTACTTCGGCTACTCGCGCGGCGAGGCCCGGGGGGTAGTTGGGGTGCTGTTGCTCATGCTGGCCTTCATCGTGGCTCCCATGCTGCTGCGCCCGGAGCTGCCCCGGTATCTGCCGGCTGCCGACCAACGGGGATTGAACGGGCTGGCCGCGCAGCTGAAAGAACACCGCACGATGGAACAGGGGTTTGCGAGCCGCTACCCCCGGCGCGACTACAAAAAGTTTGCGCGCGGCGGCTCACGCTACCCCAAAGTAGCTCAGGTGCGCCTCGCGTCTTTCGACCCCAATACCTTGACCGCTGAAGGCTGGGAAGCCCGGGGGGTGCCGCACTTCGTAGCGGCCCGCATCGTGAAATACGGCGCGGCCGCCGGTGGCTTCAAGGCCAAAGCGCAGGTGAAGAAAATGTACGGCCTGGAAGATTCCGTGTACCAGCGGCTGGCTCCCTTCATGCAATTGCCCGACGAAGCCCCCAGGCGCGAGTACGCCGCCAACCGGCCGGGACCGGACGGCAAGTTCCCGCCCTTCGCCAGCACCGACGCAGTGCCCGGCAAGTTTCCGCGCAAGCCCCGCAATCTCCAGCCCTTCGACCTGAACACGGCCGACACCACGCAGCTAATGCAGATTCGGGGCATCGGCGCGGGACGCGCCAAGTGGGTGGTGCGCTTCCGCAACCAGCTCGGCGGCTATTTGCGGGAAGACCAGCTCGATGAGGTATTTGTGCTGCGCGACGCGCCCGACCTGCGCGACAGCCTCAAGAAGTACACCTTCGTAACGGCCGGCTACGCTCCTAAAACCCTGAATGTAAACGCCTCCACTTTTGATGAGCTGTACCTGCACCCCTACATTGGCAAGCCCCGGGCGCGGCTCATCGTGGCCTTTCGGCAGCAGCACGGTCCTTTCAAAACGGTGGAGGATTTGAAGCAGATTCCGATTCTGAAGCCGGCCGATTGGGAAAAGATGCGGCCCTACGTGCGCTGCGAGTAGAGTGTGAGAGGCTATCCGAATAAAAAAAAGAACAGTCATGCTGAGCGAAGCCGAAGCATCTCTACCGCGTAACTAGCTTAATCTACTGGATTACTATTGCGGTAGAGATGCTTCGACAAGCTCAGCATGACCGCCTATTCGGATAGGCTCTAAGTAGGCTGCAAGCCAGAGGCACAATATTCGGCACAAAGGCAACCTTAGGGGATAAGCGAACCGTACTAAACGGTTAACTTTAGGAAAAGCAAGCGCCCGCCCGCGGGCTGCTCTCAACCATCTGCCTTTGCCAGCGGTTGGCTACCTACCTTCTGTTCCGACTTCCCCCTCGCCATGACTGACAACTCCACGCCCGACCCGGCCGCGCAACCCGACGAGCTGATTCCGCAGGAAGGCCGCCGCTCATTTATTAAGCAAGCCTCCGGCTTTCTGGGGCTGGCCCTGGCGCCGCCGCTCATCAGCCAGGCCGAGCGTCTCACGGCCATCTCAAAAAAGGTGGAGGGCGTGAGCGAAATGCGCCTGAAGGTGAACGGCACCGTGCGCACCATTCAGGCCGAGCCGCGGGTGTCGCTGCTCGACGCGCTGCGCGAACAGCTGGACCTTACCGGCTCCAAAAAAGGCTGCGACCACGGCCAGTGCGGGGCCTGCACCGTACTGGTAGACGGCCGCCCCGTAAACAGTTGCCTCACCCTGGCCGTGATGGCGCAGGGCAAGGAAATAACCACCGTGGAGGGCCTGGCCAAGGGCGAAGAATTGCACCCGCTGCAACAGGCGTTCATCGACCACGACGGCTTTCAGTGCGGCTACTGCACGCCCGGCCAGCTCATGTCAGGCGTGGCCTGCCTGAAAGAAGGCCACGCCAAAACCGACGCCGACATCCGCGAGTGGATGAGCGGCAACCTCTGCCGTTGCGGGGCTTATCCCAACATTGTGGCGGCCATTCGGGAAGTGGAGAAAAGCGGTTTCAAAGGGTGATAAATGAGCTATGTGCTCAAGGAACGTCATGCTGAGCGAAGTCGAAGCATCTCTACCGCAGCACTAATTCAATTACCCAGACGAAGCGGTAGAGATGCTTCACTACGTTCAGCATGACGTTCTTTTAGGATAACCAAACCGAGCATGAACAACTTCAGCTACATCCAGGCCAATTCGGCCAAAGAGGCCACCGGCATCCGGCAGGCCACGCCCCAGGCGGCCTATATCGCCGGCGGCACCACGCTGCTCGACCTGATGAAGGCCCACCTGGAGGAGCATCCCCAGCTGGTCGACATCAACCTGCTGCCCTTCAAAGGCATTGAACAGACCAGCGACGGGCTGCGCATCGGCGCCATGGAGCGCATGAGCGACGTGGGCGAGCACCCGCTGGTGCTGCAGCAGTACCCGGCCGTGTCGGAGTCGCTGCTGCTGGCGGCCTCGCCCCAGCTGCGCAACATGGCCAGCATTGGGGGCAATATTCTGCAGCGCACCCGTTGCGGCTACTTCCGCGACGCGGCTTTTCCGTGCAACAAGCGGGTACCCGGCTCGGGCTGCCCGGCTATTGAAGGCGACAACCACAACCTCGCCATTCTGGGCACGAGTGAGGCCTGCATTGCCACTGCCTACCCCGGCGACTTATCAGTAGCCCTGGCCGCGCTGGACGCGGTGCTGACCCTGGAAAACGCCAAAGGCAAGCAGCGCCGCGTGCCCGTGACAGAGTTCTACGTACTGCCCGGCAAAACGCCCCAGCGCGAAACCGTATTGGAGCCCGGCGAGCTGATTGTGGCCGTGACCATTCCGGCTGCGGTCCACGCCCGCCGCTCTACCTACCTCAAGGTGCGCGAGCGCGCCAGCTATGCCTACGCGCTGGCTTCGGCCGCCGTGGGATTGGATGTGCAGGGCGGCACCATCCGCTCGGCCCGGGTGGCGCTGGGCGGCGTGGGCACCAAGCCCTGGCGCAGCCCCGAAGCGGAAAAGGTGCTGACCGGCGCGCCCGCCACCGAAGCGACTTTCCGAGCCGCCGCCGCCGCCGCCCTGCGCGGGGCCCAGCCGCGTGATGACAACCGCTTCAAGGTGGAGCTGGCGCAGAATACGCTGGTGCAGGCCCTGCTGAAAGTGGCGGGGTAATCGGCAACGTAATGCCGCGAGAACGTCATGCTCATCTAGCGTCCGCGCAGTCGAAGCGTCTCGCGTGGGTTAGTAACCCAATCGTTGGCACGTCATTGATTAGTGACTGCACGCGAAATGCTTCGGCTTCGCTCAGCATGACGTTCGTTTTGTAACTCGCTACGCGCCAAAATATTCCTATGGATACCGAACCGAAATTCTTCGAAACCAACCCCACCGCCGGCGTGGTGGGGCAGCCGCTGAACCGCGTGGACGGCCGGGACAAGGTGATGGGCCGGGCCAAATATTCGGCCGAGTTCAACAACCTGCCGGGTCTGGTGCACGCCGTGCTCAAAACCAGCGACGTGGCCAAGGGCCGCATCACGGGTTTCGACACCACGGCCGCCCTGAAGCAGCCGGGCGTGCTGGCCATCATCACCCACCTGAACATCCCCAAGCTGGCCAAAACGCCCAACGATGCCGAGGGCAAAAAGGCCATTGGTGCGCCCATGGGCTACCTGCCCCTCACCGACGACCGGATTCACTACGCCGGCCAGCCGGTGGCCGTAATCGTGGCCGACACCTTGGAGCGCGCCCAGTACGCCGCCGCGCTGCTACGCGTGCAGGTGGCTGCCGAAAAGCCCCTGGCTTCCTATGAAGACCCGAAGGCTCAGCTATTCGACCCCACGAAGATTCAGGACGGCAAGGCCCAGGCCCACGTCGTGCGCGGCAACGCGCAGGCAGCTTTCGCGGCGGCCCCTATCCAGCTCACCCACAAGTACACCCACGCCATCAACCACCACAACCCGATGGAGCCCGGCGCGACCACCGCCCATTGGGAAGCGCCCGACCGCCTCACGGTGTATGAGTCGACCCAGGGCGTGACGCGCACGCAAAAGTCGCTGAGCACCATGCTGGGCCTCTCGGCCGAGCAGGTGCGGGTGGTGACGAAGTACCTCGGTGGCGGCTTCGGATGCAAGGGCTCGTGCTGGCCGCACACCGTGCTCACGGTGCAGGCCGCCAAATTCGTGGGCCGCCCGGTGAAGCTGGCCCTCACCCGCCCCCAGATGTTCACGAGCATGGGCCACCGCGAAGACCAGACCCAGACCCTGCGCCTGGGCGCTACGAAGGACGGCAAACTCACGGCGCTTATTCACGAGAAAACTTCCACCACCTCGCCTTGGGACAACTACGCTGAGTCGAATAGCAAAATCGTCAACATGCTCTACGAGTGCCCCAACTTCGAGGCCTCGTACCAATTGGCCCGGGCCAATGTGATGACGTCGACTTTCACCCGCGCTCCCGGCGAAGCCCCGGGCTCGTTTGCGCTTGAGAGTTCGATGGATGATTTGGCCTATCAGCTGGGCATCGACCCCATCGAAATCCGCCTGCGCAACTACGCTGAAAAAGATTCCAGCACCGGCCAGCCCTGGAGCAGCAAGAGCCTGAAGCAGTGCTACGCCCGCGGGGCCGAGCTCTTTGGCTGGAGCAAGCGCAACCCCAAGGCCGGGGCCACCCGCAACGGCCGCCTGCTGGTGGGCTGGGGCATGGCCACGGCCAGCTACCCGGTCCACAACTCGCAGGGCACGGCCCGCGCCCGCCTCTACGCCGACGGCCACGCCGTGGTGCAGTCCGGCGCCACCGACCTCGGCACCGGCACCTACACCGTGATGACCCAGGTAGCGGCCGAGGCCCTGGGCCTGCCGGTAGAGAAAGTCCGCTTCGAGCTGGGCGATACCAAGCTGCCCACGGCCCCCAACTCGGGCGGCTCGGTGGCGGCGGGCACGGTGTCGTCGTCGGTGTATATGGCCGTACAGGATTTGTGGCAGAAGCTCATCAAGGTGGCCGTGCTCGATAAAAAATCGCCCCTCTACCGCGCCAAAATTGCCGATGTGGAAGCCAAAGCCGGCCGCCTGCAGCTGAAAGCCGACCCGAAAAAAGGCGAAGGCTTCGCCGACCTCATGAAACGCGCCGACATGGCCGACGTGGAGGGCAACGGCCAGGGCCGCTACGGCAGCGGCTACGAAGATGCCCAGGCCGCCGCCAACGCCGACCCCGCCAAGAAGGACGAGGCCGCCCACCACTCCATGCACTCCTTCGGGGCGCATTTCTGCGAAGTGCAGGTCGACCCCGACCTCGGCACCGTGCGGGTTACGCGCTGGGTGAGCGTGCACGGAGCCGGCCGCATTCTGAACGCCAAAACCGCCCGCAGCCAGATTATCGGCGGCAGCATTTTCGGCATCGGTGCGGCGCTCATGGAGGGCACCGTGCGCGACCAGAACTTCGCCCGCTACACTAACTCCTCGTTGGCCGACTACCACATTCCGGTGAACGCCGACATTCCGGACATGACCGTGGAGTTCGTGGAGGAACACGACCCCTACATCAACGCCATGGGCGTGAAGGGCATCGGGGAGATTTCGATGGTAGGCGTGTCGGCCGCCGTAGCCAATGCCGTATTCCACGCCACCGGCAAGCGCGTACGCGAGCTGCCCATTACGCCGGATAAGATTTTGGGCACCAAATCGGTGTAATGACGGAACATACTTAACCCAAGTTGCGGAGTAGTTGGAGAGCACAAAAAAAGTCTGCTCGGCAGAGCAGAAGTAGGTTTGAGGTCTCTAACCGCCTCATTCCTACTTTCCCCATGCGCGAACAGACCGTTGCAATG
>NZ_BAABDI010000038.1:0-42385 GCF_039539545.1 Hymenobacter antarcticus
GGTGTTGGAACCACAAAGGTCGACCCGCCCCGTTTTAGCCTATAATCCCTTCAAACAAGCGGCAGAAGGCACTGTTTACTCACAAATAGCTGTTTGACAACTGATTGAAAAATCATGGGGTAGAGTAATTGCCCCCTACAAGCACTACGCCGACATCGTAATTCCCAACAACCGCCACTTCGAAAAGGGGCTGGAAGTGCTGGTCGGCTTCCTGCAAAGCAAAGTCCCGAAAGGCCTGTAGCCTTTGCCGACCGGCCGCAAGTGCAGTGCGTTACACCCAAAAAAGCCTCACTCGATGAGGCTTTTTGTTGACCTTTTTTCGCTGCTACCTAAAATATAAGTAAAAATAGATTATATTGCATCTGTCAATCAAAACCGGGCAGCTGAAACGCCGTAACCTCGTTGCGGCATCTACTGCTGAGGCAATACTCTTTTGTTGAGGCAATACTCTTTTTTTCCTTGTATGGTATGAAGCACTTTACTACTCCCTTTTTGCGCCTGATGGCATTTGCTGCCTTTGCGGGGCTCGTGAGCTGTGACAAAAACAGCCAGACCGGCGTGCTGCAACACCCGCCGGGCAATGCCGCCCTGCGCGGCGAGGTAACGCCGGACAAAGGCTACGACCAGATGTTTGACGCGACGCTGCCCAAGCTCAGCAACACCACCTACCTCATCATTACCAAAGCAGCGCGGGGCAGCGTTTTCACGGTACATACCGGCCCGCTGCCCGTGGCCGACCACGCCGTGTGCTTCGCCAGCACCAATAACCCCGGCTTCCGGGAGTGCGTGGAAGAATATTACCAGAGCGCGGGCGTCGTGGCCGTTCAGAGCAACGAGGCCGGCTGGTGGGCCACACCTTTGTGAGTTAAGAGTTAGAAGTTGAGAGTTAAAAGTTGTCCTAAACACACTTCCTGACAACTCTTAACTCCTAACTCCTAACTTTTAACTCTTAACTCCCCCAATGTACAGCAAAGCAGAAGTTACCCAGCTCCGCCAGGCATTCTGGACGGCGCTGGGGCAGTATATGGCCCCCGTGCCCTCGGCCGAGGGCGACACCACCAACTGGATAAACTATAAAACCGGCCTCAAGCACGTGTATTTCCGCATGCAGGCCGACAACCGCCGGGCCAGCATCGGCATCGAGCTGCTGCACCCGGACGCGGGCATTCGGGAGCTGTTCTGGGAGCAGTTTGGGGAGCTGCGCCCGCTGCTGCACGAAACCCTGGGCGAAACCTGGACCTGGGAGGCCGAAGCCACCGATGCCAACGGCCTGCCGCTCAGCCGGATTTACACCGAGCTGGCCCCGGCCAACCTGTTCAGCCGCGACGACTGGCCAGCCCTGATTTCGTTCTTCAAGCCCCGGCTCATCGCCCTGGACGCGTTCTGGACCGATGCGCAGTATGCGTTTGAGGCGTTGAAATAGCGAACGGAACGGCCCCGCCATCATGGGCCGATAGCCCGAGTACCCCGAATTTCCAATTCGGCCGCGTGAACGAAGCATAAGCAAGTCGTTCGCACGGCCGAATTGGAAATTCGGGGTACTCAGGCAGCTTGTATCTGCTGCTTAAACCGCTTTCGGGCTTTTGGCCAGGTCGCTGCCGCCCTTGCCGCCGGTGCTGCCCACGCGGCGGGCGCGCTTGTAGGCGCTGTGCAGGGTGGGATTGAGGACGCGAAACACTTCCATGGGCTTGTCGAGCTCATAGACCTGCTGCATGAGGGCGCGGAGCAGGTCGGAGGTGGACTGGTTGCCCTGGCTGCGCTGGTCGATGAGGACGCTGGTGGTGCGCACGGTGGCGGCAAAGGCCGTTTGCCGGGCGCGCAGCTGGTCGAGCACGGGCTTGGTGAGGGCGTAGGGGGCCAGGGCTTTGGCGTGGCCGTCGGCATCGGCGAAGAGGGCGGCAGCCACATCGCGCAGCTCCTCGGGCTTCATTTTGCGCAGCTGGGCGCTGCCCAGCGTGGCCCGGGAGAGGAGGGCCGTGTCGCGGGTTTTGGTGGCGATGGCGCGCAACGGGCCCAACAGGGCGGGCAGGGTGGCCAGCAGCTCGGTGCGGGCGGTGCCGGCCTGCTGGGTGGTGGCGGTGGTGCTGAGCGGGGCCGCGCCCACGGCGGCCGTGAGCAGCTGGTAGGCGGGGGCAATGTCGGCGGCTTCGGTGGCGGCCATTTCGCTGGCCCCGATGGCGGCGGTGTTGTCGGCGATGAACTGGACCAGCACGGTGGTCATGGCGTATTGTTTGTCCTCGTGGGCATCCATAAAGCAGAAGGGTTGGAAGGTGTAACCGGTAGAATGGCAGCCGGCCCTCAAGGTTAGTGCATTTTAGGGACATTGAGGGAAATGCCAAAAATAATTGGCAACAGGAACAAAAATTAATATTGAATCCTAGAAATAACATTTTACATTTAGTTCGCTGATTAGCTGCACGCTTCCACCGTTCAGCTACTGGCTAGGGATAATTCCACGGTCCCATTTTCGTCTTGAGTTTCTCTACCGAACTCCTGGCTGCTTGCAACTGGCAAGCCCCTCGACGTTCGTGCATCGGTTTGCACGCTGCTGGTCGGTTTCCGACCCGTAACGTTTTCCTTTTTCTGGGCTCTTTATTCAGGCTTTGCGGCTGATAACAGGAGTAAGCCATTCGGGCGACTCATGCGTCCCGATTGGCTTGCCGTCACTAGTATTTCTATTTCTTTATGAAAACACTACTCTTTTCTGTCGGGGCCTGCCTGCTGTTGGCAGCAAGCTGCAACAAGAGCGATAACCAGCCCGCCGAATGCGCCCAGGTCAGCCAGGCCCCGGCCACTTTTCTGGCCTACTGGTACTTCCCCAAAGGCTCGTACTGGGTCTACCAGAAGCGCGGCTCAAATCCGGTCGAGGTCGACACGGTCACCGTCATCTACACCGAGGTGCGCGTGTTCCGCCCCGGGGCCACTACCTACGGGCTGCCCACCTGCACCGAGCTCTACGACTGCGCCCTCTGGCACTCCAACCGCCGCTACTTCAGAAGTACTAGTGTCAACGATGGCTACCGCGGCTCCGAGTCGTTCGAAACCCAGGAGGAAAACGGCCAGTGGTTCGTCTCCCAAGGCGCCAATTATATGTATCGTTTGGGCTTCTCCTGGTCCTATCCGCAGCGGTCGGTGGGCCAGCCCATCGCCAACACGGGCCCCACCTTGCTCGACACCATCCCCGTTACCGTCCCGGCCGGCACCTTCCCCCGCTCGGCGCACCTGCGGGTGAACGCGGTGAACGACTCCACGCAAGGCCCCTCCGTGCGCTCCTACCACCTCACGCAGGGCGTCGGCACTACCCGCCGGGTGTACGCCACCCTCGGCACCTGGGAGCTGCGCACCTACTACATCGCCCCCCGATAACCCTTTTCCTGTTTTACTGCCCCTTTTTCTCCCATGCCCATGAAAACCCTCCTACTGAGTTTGACCGCGGCCCTGCTGTTGGCAGCAAGCTGCAACAAGAGCGATAACCAGCCCGCCGAATGCGCCCAGGTGCAGCGTGCCCCGGCCACTTTTCTGGCCTACTGGTACTTCCCCAAAGGCTCCTACTGGGTCTACCACAAGCGCGGCTCGAATCCGGTCGAGGTCGACACGGTCACCGTCATCGGCACCGAGCTGCGCGTGTTCCAGCCGGGCCAAACCGCCTACGGCCTGCCCACCTGCACCGAGCTCTACACCCTCAACGCCTGGCACTCCAACCGCCGCGTCTTCCGCGGCCGGAGCTCGTTCAACGACTTCCGCGGCCTCGAATCCTTCGAGAGCCAGGAAGAAAACGGCCAATGGTTCGTCCGCCAAAGCAGTGAGGCGGGCAACCTTATCCCGCTGGGTTTTCTGTGGTCCTATCCCCAGCGTCCGATGGGCCAGCCCATCGCCAACACGGGACCCACCCTGCTCGACACCATCCCGGTGACCGTGCCCGCCGGCCGTTTCCCCCGCTCGGTGCACCTGCGCTTTCCTGTGGTGCTGGATTCGAGCCGGGGCAGCTTCGCTCGGGACTATCACCTCACGCGCGGCGTGGGCTGCACCCGCGTCGCCTACACTAACCTAGGCACTTGGGAACTAATCGCCTACCGCCTGGCCCGCTAGCTTCGTTTTTACTATTGTTTCACTTTTTCCCATTTTCCACATGAGAAATTTTCTACTCGTCCTCTGTTTGTGGGCCAGTTGGGCCCCTGCGTGGGCCCAAACCACCGACAGTACCGAAACCTTCGGGCCGGCACCCTACCAGCTGCGGTTTCAGTCCTTCGAAACCGCGAAAGTTACGGGCTCGCTCGTGTTGCCCCTGATGATTGATGCTCAGCAGAGCCTGGAAGCCGTCGGCTACCAATCCATCAGCGACAACAAGGAATACTTTCAGTTCGGTGCCGCCGAAATAGAGCAATTAGGCCCCGTTGCGGCGAACAACCGGTACACCGTCAACTTCACGCTTAGCTACGACGCCAACGAGCGGCCCTTTTACCCGGTGCGGGTGAGCGTGTTGCTGGCCCAGCCTGCCATATCGGGCACCCCAGCCCGGACCTACCAGCGCGACTGCTACCTCTATTTCACGCCCTACAACACGGTGGAGGTATGGGACCAGACCGACTACGAGAACCTGCGCCGCCAGTGGCTCACCGACGACGGCCTGCCCAGCAGCGCCCGCGTGGCTCTTAATCGGGAGGATATTCCCAACTCTGACATTCCGGTAGACTACCGTGCGGCCGATGCCGAAGAGTTCGATATGGTCTTCGTGCCAGGCCTGGCGTATGCCGTCCCGATGCTTTATCCCAACTTTCAGGGGTACAACGATGGCACGGGCAACAATCCGCCCCCCGGTGGTGCCAATAATTCCTTGTTAGGAGTTAATGTCTTTAAAGGGCAGATTAGCAACCAGCGGATTTTCACGTACCACCAGCCCGATAGGGGTGTGCGGGTACAACTCCCGTTGCGCCGGGGCCGGGTGGAAGTGTGGTGGGACGTGCGCGGCGGCAGCGACCAGCACGTCAAAACCTTTTACACCGACAACGAAGGCTACCTGACCGAGAATGGCAGCCGCACGGTGCGGTTCTCCTTCAGCACGTTCAGCTTTAGCGGTGCCCCGCAATCCGAGCAGGTGTACCTGCGCATTAAAATGCAGGACCAGTGGAACCAGAACAACGTGTGGAGTGCCTCCATCTCGAATTTTCCACTCATCACCGACACCCCCCGCCAACTGCTGGCATATAACGCCAGTCCCGCCGTGTACCCGGCGCTCGCCTTCGGGCAGCCTACCGCTACCGACAATGCCATTGAACTCCCCGAAACGCAGGGCCTCAAGCCCTTTACCTGGGCAATGGCCTGCCGCGACCAGGTTTGGAATACACTGAATGGAACCAGCGCCCCCCAGCTTGCCCACTCTCTGGTCGTTTTGCTCATCAATGACCCGAACCCCAACAGGGCCTACTACAGCACAAGCGACCGAGGCATTCGACTGGCTTCCAATACCCGGACGTACGAGTTCGTGCTGATGCACGAATTTGGCCACTTTTTGATGCATGATTTGTCGCGCGGCTCGAACCTGCCGGGCCCCGGAGGGCCTCACAGCGGTGCGTATAACAATTCACACGAAGGCACCACGGTTTCCGAAGGATTTGCCAATGGGTTTGCCTTCATCATGGACGAGATGACTAGTCAGGAACTGGACCAGGAGTCAGGGGCCGGCTGGGCATCTTCGGACTACCACCAACAAATTATTTTTGGCAGCTCTGGTTTTCCCGAGAATCCCAATCTAACCCACCCGTTCGTTAGCGAGCTAACGATGGGGGCCATTCTGCTGGACCTGTGGGACGGTCCGAACAATTTGGCCGCAGTGGGCAACCCACGAACGCCAAATACCTACGAAGATGTTGACCTTGTGACCGGTGTAGCCCAGGAACAATATGAAATGCCCCTGTACCGCATCCTGAGTCCGTTATTTTATACGATTCCCGCCTCAATCACCCAGTATTTCGCAAGTCTGCTTGGGGACAACAGCACCGACGCGGCCGACAACCAGCGCATTCGGGAAGTATGGTACTACAACTTCAACGCTGCCATCCCAGCCATCAACACCGCCGCGTTCAAGGTGCTGAACATGGACGAGATTGACCCGGCCGTCACCTTCACCACGCCCAAGTTCAGGCCCCGGTTTCCAGGGGATGCCATCGGCACGTCGGCGGGGGTACTGCCCGGCACCACGGTGGCACCGCTCACGGTCACCTACCGCGGCACCGACACCGGCGTGCTCGACGGCCCCAACGACTCGTTCAATGTGACTACTTACGTACAGGACCAGTACGACAGCTCCGGCCGCCACATCAGCCAGGAAACCAAGAATGCCAACGGCGTGACCCTCACCGACCCGGTGCGCGTGACCAACGGGGCCGAGTTGGGGTTGCACAGCGGGGCCCAGCCGCGCTGGCAGAATCGCACCGGAGGCCTCACCACGTACACCAAACGGACGAACCACCTCGAAATCGCGTTGCGCGCCCAGGCCCGGCTCACCCTCGGCGACGGCTGCCAGGCGCTCATCGGGTCGGTTTCGCCCTACCAAACCACCAGCGTGAGCCTCTACGACGACACCTACATCGTGGTGGAGCGGGGCGCTACCCTGAAAATCGAGGCCGGCTCTACCCTGAACATTTGGGAGAAGGGCACCCTGCTGGTACGCAACGGCGGCACCCTGCTGGCCGATGGCAGCCTGATGATTCGCTGGGGCGGCCACATCTGCATCGAAGCCGGCGGCATTGTGCGCTTGTCGCCCACCAGCACGCTGTATGTGGACGGGGGTGCCCAGATGGGCGTGCGGCCCGGCGTGGGCCTGCCCACTACCCTCAACTGCACCAACGAGGTGGCGGGTTGCGGTGGCACCACCACTATTCTCAACCCCGGCGTGGTGAACGTAGGAAGCCGCAACGAGGCGCTGCGGTTTGATGGCAACGATGCCGTAGCCATCGCCAACACCAACTCCCTGGTCAACACCAGCCTCACCCAGCAGTTCGCGGTCGAAGCCTTCCTGCGGGCCGACAACCTCAACGTACCCAACGCGCAAACCATTTTCTCCAGCCGCCACTTCGCCACCAACGGCTACGATGGCATTCTGTTTTCGCTTTACGGCGGCCAATTGCTGCTCCAGCTCGACGGCCGGAACTACTATTCCTCCGCCAACCTGCTGCCCAACGACAACGGCTGCCACCACGTAGCTGTCACCCGCGACAACGCCAACCGGGTGCGGTTCTACATCGACGGCCGGGAAACCACCTATTCGCCCACCACGCCCATCAACGCGCACTCCGATGGCAACCTGAACCTGGGTGCCGATATGCTGACCGGCTCCCACAGCGAGTTTTTTGGCGGCCTGCTCGGCGAAGTCCGCGTGTGGAACACTTGGCGCAGCGGCGACCAAATCCGGCAGAACCTTCGGTCAAAGCTAACCCCGCAGACGGGCCTAGTAGCCTACTACGACATGCAGGACGCTTCAAACCAGCAGCTCAGCGACCTTTCTGGGGTGCCAATTCCAGTACCCGGCACCCTGGGGGTGGACGTGAATCCCAATCAAGACGACCCCACCTGGGTCACACAGTGCGCCTTGGCCTGCACCGTACAGGGTAATTTCCGAACCACACCCCTGGATTGGACGCCGCCCGACTCCACCAACAATCGCATCACCAAACTCTCCAAAACCAGACCTGCTGCTACGACTAAGTTCCTCAGCCAACTGACCCTTTCTCCCAACCCCGCCACCGGCGAAGCTACCATGCATTTCCATCTGCGGGATGCCGGCAAGCTCGATATCAGCATCCAAGACATGACCGGGTATACCCGCACGTCCGCGCTGCCCTCGACTACTCTTGAAGCGGGCGCGCACGAAGTGAAGCTGCCGCTTCACACGTTACGAGCGGGCCTGTACCTAGTCATCGTCAACAGCGCCGATGGCCGCGATATAATCCGGCTAGAAGTCAAGTAGCAGAATAACGACGCGTTAGCCATACTGCTACAAAAGGCCACTAACGCACAGTTAGTGGCCTTTTTCGCGTTACAATGCCTTGCGACTCGGGTTTACAGACTTTCGACTTCGATGAACAAGCCTTCGACTTCGCTTCTAAGGCTTACGACTTCGCTTTTCGGGTCTTCGACTTCGCTGCACAGGTCATCGACTCCGGTTTACACCCCTTCGACTGCGGTTTATAGGCTTGCGACTGCACTTCTCAGGCTTGCGACTGCGATTTACAGGCCTGCGACCCCACTTTTCAGGCAGCCGACCTATCTCTTGCGCCCATCCGCGGCAAAATGGTATCTTTGCAGACCCCGTTTGCCGCCATGCCCCAGTTGTTTGCTCGTTTTTGGTTTTCGCTCCGCTTTGCCTGGCTCGCCGCCACGGTGCTGCTGGTGCTGGGCCTGAACCAGCGGGCCGTGAGTGTGTTGCGCCTGCCCGTGGGCACCGGCGAAACCCGCGTGGCCAAGGCCACAGTGGTGAAACAAAAGGTCCTTCTTGAAGCCACCACGGCGGGGAAGTACCTGGTGGCTCCGCTGGCCGAGGCCTGGCTGCCCACTCCTACTACGGCCACCGCGTGGCTGCCGGCCCTGCGCCGGGCGCTGGCCGTGCCGCGCCTGCGGGCGGGCATCCGGGCCGGCGAGGTGTTCCGGGCGCGGCTGCTGGCCGTGGCGCTGTCTCCGCAGGCCCCTTAGTTTTTAATTAAGAATTAGGAATTAAGAATTAAGAATTGGCTTTGGCTGGTTCTTGATTCTTGCTCCTTCGCACCCGTTTGACCCAATTTTTAATTCTTAATTCTTAATTTTTAATTCCTTACCAATGCGTAACAAAGGATTTATCATCGCACTTACCGTCATTGTGACGGCGCTGTGCGCGTACTTCTTGTTCTTCACCTACATTTCGCGGGGGGTGCAGAGCAAGGCCGTGGCTTATGCCACGCAAAACGGCAAGCTCAACGAAGCGGCCCGCCAGCACTACCTCGACTCGGTGTGGCGTGCGCCGGTATTCGGCCCGTTCACGTACCGCGAGGTGCGCCAGAGCGAGCTCGGCCTCGGCCTCGACCTGAAAGGCGGCATGCACGTCACGCTGGAAGTTTCGCCGGTGGAAATCGTGCGGGCCATGAGTGGCAACAGCAAGGACGCCGCCTTCAACAAGTCGTTGGAGCAGGCCCAGGAGGCCCAGAAAACCAGGTCGGGTACGCCATTCACGGCGCTGTTTGCCCAGGCTTACCAGCAGAACGCGCCCGGCAAGCCGTTGGCTACCATTTTCGCTAATACGACGAACAAGAGCCGCAACATCACCATCAACTCGAGCAACGAGAAGGTGATTGGCGCGATTGACAAGGAAGTAGAAGAAGCCATCGACCGCTCGTTCAATATTCTGCGTACCCGCGTCGATAAGTTCGGCGTGAACCAGCCCAGCATCCAGCGCGTGAAAGGCACCGGCCGCCTCCAGATTGAGCTGCCCGGCGTGGATAACCCCGACCGCGTGCGCAAATTGCTGCAAGGCCAGGCCAAGCTGGAGTTCTGGGAAGTGTGGAATCAGAACGAAGTAGGCCCCTACCTGGTAGCCCTCGACCAGCAGCTGGCCGCCAAGGCCGCTGCTGCCACCACCAGCCCCGCCGTGGCACTGAACATGGCCGATACCACGGCTACGGCCGCCGCTGGCGACTCGTCGTCGCTCGCTTCGCAATTGGCCAAAAAATCGGCCAAAACAGCCGCTGACTCGGCCGCTACTTCCGCCAAGGGCGGGGTGCTGGCCAAGCTCTTCA
The DNA here is from genome assembly GCF_039539545.1 of Hymenobacter antarcticus. Classification (NCBI taxonomy): domain Bacteria; kingdom Pseudomonadati; phylum Bacteroidota; class Cytophagia; order Cytophagales; family Hymenobacteraceae; genus Hymenobacter; species Hymenobacter antarcticus. Next base: position 9,765 of record NZ_BAABDI010000038.1, read on the forward strand.
CCATGCCCGGCCGCCTGGGCGTGAACCTGCGCGACACCTCGGCCATGAACCGGATTCTGCGCTCGGCCGAAGCTAAAGCCGCCTTGCCCCCCACCCTGGCCCTCACCTGGAGCCTGAAGCCGACCACGATTGACAAGCAGGAGTACCTGGAGCTGATTCCGGTGCGCAAAACCCGCGACGGCGTGGCCCCCATGGGCGGCGAAGTGGTGAGCGATGCCCGCGCCGACCTCGGCCCGAACGGCCAGCCCGAAGTGCTGATGAACATGACGCCCTCGGGCGCTCGCAAGTGGCAGAAAATGACGGCCGCCAACGTCGGCAAGCAGATTGCTATGGTGCTCGACGACTACGTGGTTTCGGCCCCGGTGGTGCAGGGCGAGATTTCGGGTGGCGGCACCAGCATCACGGGTAGCTTCCAGGTGGAAGACACCGATGACCTGGCCAACCAACTGAAAGCCGGTAAGCTACCCGCTCCCACGCGCATCGTGGAAGAGGCCGTAGTAGGTCCGTCGCTCGGCCGCGAAGCCATCAACCAGGGCCTGTACTCGTCGCTGGCCGGCCTGGTGATTATCATGATTTTCATGGCCCTGTACTACGGCCGCGCCGGTGTAGTAGCCGACGTGTCGCTGCTCTTCAACATGTTCCTGATTCTGGGCGTGCTGGCGCAGTTCGGCACGGCCCTCACGCTGCCCGGCATTGCCGGCCTGATTCTGGTAATCGGCTCGTCGGTAGATGCCAACGTACTGATTTTCGAGCGAATCCGGGAGGAACTCGACCACGGCCTGACCCTGACCGATGCCATCAACAAAGGCTACTCGCGGGCATTTTCGGCCATTTTTGACTCGAACGTAACGACCATGCTGATTGCCGTAATTCTCGGCTTCTTCGGCACGGGCCCTGTGCAGAGCTTCGCCATCACCCTCGGTATCGGCGTGCTCACCTCGTTCCTGTCGGCGGTATTCGTGTCGCGCATCATCATCGAATGGCTGGTGAAGGGCAACGAGAACCACCCGATGACTTTCAGCACCTCGATTTCGCGCAACCTGTTCAAAAACCTGAACTTCGACATCGTGGGCAAGCGCAAGCTGGCTTACTCGTTCTCGGCCTTGTTCATCATCTTCGGCTTTGCCGTAATGGCCTACCAGGGCGGCCCGAACTTGGGTGTTGACTTCAAAGGTGGCCGCGCCTACGTGGTTGACTTCAACAAAAACATGGAGGCTTCCAGCGTAGCCGATAAGCTCCGCCCCGTGTTCCAGGGCTCCGGCCTCGAAGTGAAGCAGTACGGCGCCCCCGACCGTCTGCGCATCACCACCGGCTACCTGGCCGAGGATGAAAGCACCGATGCCGACGCCAAAGTAGCCGCTGCCCTCAACCAGGGCCTGCAGCAGTACAGCGCCGATGCACCGACCATCCAGTCGACCTCGAAAGTGGGTGCCACGATTGCCGACGACATCAAGCGCACGTCGGTGCTCTCGCTGGGCCTCACGCTGCTTGGCATCTTCGTGTACGTGTTGTTCCGTTTTGAGAAGTGGCAGTACTCGATGGCTGCTGTAGTGGCCCTGTTCCACGATGCCCTGCTCGTGATTGCGGCCTTCCCCATCGCCCGTCTGTTCGGCCTGAACTACGAAATGGACCAGATTTTCGTAGCCGCCCTGCTCACGGTTATCGGCTTCTCGATGAACGACACGGTAGTTATCTACGACCGTATCCGCGAGTACCTGCGCGAGAATCCCAAGCTGACCTTCGCCCAGGTGGTGAACCCAGCCCTGAACTCGACCTTCTCGCGGACGATGATTACGTTCACGACGGTGTTCCTGGTGGTGCTGGTGCTTTACATCTTCGGTGGTGAGACCCTGCGTTCGTTCTCCTTCGCCATGATTATCGGGGTGATTTTCGGCACGTACTCGTCGCTATTCATCGCCACCCCGATTATCCTCGACACTTACGGCAAGAAAGAGGAGCGTGAGCGCCTCGCCGCCGGTGAGGACGTAACCGGCCTGCCCGGCGACGCGCCCAAGCTGAGCACGTCGAACGTGTAAGCGCGGAGTTAATCGGATTTCACGAAGCATTTGTGAATCCTAGACTGCAAAAAGGCTGCCCGATGGGCGGCCTTTTTTGTGCGCCTCACACTCCGGCCAGGGAGCTAAAAAACCGCCAAATCAACTAATTACGTAGCTTAGGCAACGCTTTCCGCTTACCTTCCGAGTGGTAGTCAGAAGCCCACCAACCGCCGCCCGATGTTGCACGTGTTACCCTCCAATTCTGGTCCTCCACTTACCCTGCCGGAGCTGCTGGCGGCCTGCCAGCGGCAGGAGCGGGTGGCCCAGCGCCGCCTGTATGGCCAGTTTCACGGCTTCGCGATGGGAATTTGCCAGCGCTACGCCCGCGACCGCGACCAGGCACTGGAAGCAGCCAACGACGGTTTTCTGAAAGTATTCCGCGACATCTGCCGCTTCGATGCGGCCCGCCACCCGACCGATGTGCTGGGGTCTTTCCGGGGCTGGCTGAAGCGAATCATGATTCACACGGCCATTGACCATTACCGCGCCAACGAGCGCCACCAACACCACCAGGAAATCGACGATACGACGCTTTCCTATGCCGATACCGCTGCCACGACCGTGCCTGCTTCATCAATTAAGCTAAACTATTCGGAGCCCCACGCTGTCAAACTCCTAGCGGCCCCCTCAGGCGCACCCCATTCCAAAACCACCGAAATGGCTTTCGCAGGTCCCCACCGTGAGCAGGCAGCAAGCCAACCCGAAGTTACCGCTACGCCCGCGCCACCGGCAGAAGCCAGCAGCGCGGCTAACGAACCCATCCGTATTGGCCGTGACGACGCCGGTGGCTGAGGCCCATATCCGCAACTCAACCGCCATCGCTGGAGAGGATTGGCCAGGCAAAAAATGTCTCTTCGGCGTCAGTGGCTACGGACGAATCGCGGGGAACTGCTGCCACTGAAGCCCCGGCGGTGCTACGGCTACCTGACTTCTTATTTCATTTCTATTACTGACTGATGTTTGTGCCCCATCTATCTCCTACAATGAGCCGAATACTACTGCTGGGAGTTGCAGCCTTGTTGGGCAGTGCGGCCGGCTGCACCTATGCCAACGGCGACCAGGCCCCCATTGTGGTGCCCTGCGATGCGACCAGCCAAACCGTTACCTACTCCAAAGTAATTTCGCCCATTTTTGATGCCAACTGCCGGCAATGCCACGCCAGCAACGTGGCCTTTACCCTGGGTGGAGGCGTTATGCTCGGCGATTATCAGAGCATCACACGGTACGGAGTCGTCAGCCTGCTGGGCTCCATCGAGCACAGCCCAGGCTACGACCCCATGCCCAAGGGCCGGGCCAAAATGGCGGAGTGTGACATTGTCCGCATCAGGGTTTGGCTGGCTGCCGGAACACCTAACAATTAATTCTATTCCTTATGAAATGGCCTTTTTCGCTACTGCTGGCGGTGCTGTGGCTACTGAGCCTGAGCGCGGCGCACGCCCAAACCCGGTACCTGACCAAAACGGGAAAGGTGTCGTTTTTCTCGGCTACGCCCCTCGAAGACATCGACGCGCACAACCAGCAGGTGGCCGCCGTGCTTGATTTGGGCACCGGCCAGCTGGCGTTTTCCCTGCCCGTGAAGGGGTTTATTTTTAAGCGCACCCTGATGCAGGAGCACTTCAACGAGAACTACCTGGAATCGGACAAGTACCCCAAAGCCACGTTTACGGGCCGTTTTGTCGGGCTTGATGCGGCCACGCTTGCCACGCCCGGCCCCCACGCCGTGCAGGCCGCCGGCGACCTCACCCTGCACGGCGTGACCCGGCGCATTCAGGTGCCCGCCAGCCTGGAACTGAAAGGCGGCCAGTTGGTAGCCACCGCCGCCTTCACCATCGCCTCGGCCGACTACGGCATCGAAATTCCGCTGCTCGTGCGCGACAAAGTCGCCAAAACCGTCACCGTGCGGGTAGACCTTACCTGCGCGCCGATGGCAAGTGTGGCCGGCTCGCCGCGCTAGTTTTTCATCGTTTTTCCCTACGCTATGCCTCGCAATTCTTACGCCTCTTATCTGTATTCGGGCCTGCTGCTGAGCGGACTACTGGCCCTGGCTACCCCCGCCCACGCTCAAACCGACCTGCTGGCTGACCTCGAAAAACAGACTGCCGACTCCACCAGGCGCGAGGTAGTGACGGCTACGTTCAAGGGCACGCACATCATCAACGCGCAGTCCGTCGAAACGCCGGGCCAGGGCACGCTGGCCTTCCTCATCCAGCACCGTTTCGGCACGCTCAATAGCGGCGCGTACGAGTTTTTCGGGCTCGACCAAGCCGTGCTGCGCCTTAGCTTCGAGTACGGCCTCACCAGCCGGCTGGCGGTGGGCGTGGGGCGCACGAACATCGACAAAACGTTCGATGGCTTCGTGAAATACAAAGCCTTAGAGCAAACCACGGGCGCGCGGCCCATGCCGGTTTCGGTTACGCTGCTGGCCTCGGCGGCCATCACCACGTTGCGCTTCACCGACCCCGCCGTGGAGCGGAACACCGCTTCGCGGGTCGACTATGCCTACCAGGCCCTGATTGCCCGCAAGTTTAGCCCCGGCCTGTCGGTACAGCTCATGCCCACGCTCATTCACCGCAACTTCGTGGCTACTTCGGCCATGCAAAACGATGTGTACGCCATCGGGGCCGCCCTGCGCCAGAAGCTAACCAGGCGCGTCGCCTTCACCGCCGACTATTTCTACCTGCTGCCCGGCAACACCGCCCGCAACTACCGCAACGCCCTGGGCCTGGGCTTCGACATTGAAACCGGCGGCCACGTTTTCCAGCTGCACTTCACCAATGCTAAAGGCATGACCGAGAAGTTTTTCGTGCCCCAGACCGATGGTAATTACTTCAACGGCGACATCTACTTCGGCTTCACCGTAGCCCGAAATTTCACGATTAAGTCGCAGCTGAAGTGAGTTAAAAGTTAAGAGTTAAAAGTTAAAAAGGCCCACCTAAATTACCAGGCGGGCCTTTTTAACTTTTAACTCTCAACTTTTAACTCGTCTCCTAAACCGTGATGCCTTCGGCAACCACGCTTTGCACCTCGGGCACCATGCGCTTCAGCAGATTCTCAATGCCGGATTTCAAAGTAACCGTGGCCGAAGGACAGCCGGAGCAGGAGCCCTGCAGGTTCACGGTCACGACACCTTCGTGGTAGCTTTTGAAGGTGATGTTGCCACCATCCTGCTCCACGGCGGGACGCACGTAGTTGTCGAGCAGGTCGATGACTTTCTGGGCAATCTGGCCATCCTGCTGGGTGGGGTCGCCGGCGGTGGCGGCCTGAGCGGCCTTCTGCTCAGCGGCGGGGTCTACCAGGAAAATGGGGCCCCCGGCCTCCACGTAGCTTTTCAGGAACTGGCGCAGCTCGGGAATAAGCTGGGTCCAGGCCATTTCGGGCTGGCTTTTGGTGACGGTGACGAAGTTCTGGGCGATGAAGACGCGGCCCACGTAGTCGAACCCGAACAGCTCCTGCGCCAGCGGCGAGTTGGCGGCGGCTTCGAGATTGGGATAATCCACGCTCACGCCATCGACCAGCAGGTTCGAGTTGAGGACAAATTTCATGCTCTCCGGGTTGGGAGAGGCTTCGGCGTAAATGGAAACGGCGGACATATGGCTAGTAGTTAATGGTCAGTGATTAACGGTCAGTTTCACAAACAACTCATTGCCTCCCGGATTCAACCGGGCAACAAGCGACTGACCATGCAAAGGTACAACCGCGACGAGGTGGCGGAGGTTGCAAATGTACCTACATTGATTGAGTTAAACCCGGTTGGCCCGGGCGCGCAGCAGCAAATCGGCCAGCACGAGCTGGGTCATGGCCTCCACGATGGGCACGGCGCGGGGCAGCACGCAGGGGTCGTGGCGGCCGCGGCCCACCAGCGTAATGGCCTCGCCCTGGTCGTTGATGGTCTGCTGGGGCTGGAGCAGTGTGGCCACGGGCTTGAACGCGACCCGGAAATAAATATCCTGGCCGTTGGAAATACCGCCCTGGCTGCCGCCGCTGTGGTTGGTGCGGGTACGCACGGCCCCGGTTTCGTCGGTATAAAATTCGTCGTTATGCACCGAGCCCGGCAACGTTGTGCCCGCAAACCCGGAGCCGAACTCAAACCCTTTCACGGCATTGATACTGAGCAGCGCGTGGCCCAGCACGGCTGGCAGCTTATCGAACACGGGCTCGCCGAGGCCGGCCGGCACGTTGCGGGCCACGCCGGTGATGACGCCGCCCACCGTATCGTGCGCCGCCTGCGCGGCCCGGATGCGCGCTTCCATCAGCGCGGCGGTTGCGGGGTGCGGGCAGCGCACCAGGTTGCTGTCGATGAGCCGCAAATCCAGCGCCTCGTAGCCCACGGGCACTTCCACCTCACCCACGGCCGAAACGTAGGCCACGGTATCGATGCCGAAATGGGCCAGCAGCCGCGCGGCCACGGCCCCGGCGGCCACGCGGGCGGCCGTTTCGCGGGCCGAGCTGCGGCCGCCGCCGCGGTAGTCACGGCGGCCGTACTTCACGTCGTAGGTGTAGTCGGCGTGGCTGGCGCGGTAGGCGTTCGCAATGTGCGAGTAGTCGTCGGAGCGCTGGTCGGCGTTGGGAATAAACAGGCTGATGGGCGTGCCGGTGGTAATACCCTCGAACAGCCCCGACTGAATATGCACCGTATCGGCCTCCTTGCGCGGCGTGGTCAGGTCGCTTTGACCGGGCCGGCGGCGGTCCAGCGCGGCCTGAATGTGGGCCGCGTCCACGGCCACGCCCGCCGGGCAGCCGTCAATAATTACGCCGATGCCCGCCCCGTGCGACTCGCCAAATGTGGTGATGCGAAAGAGAGAACCGAAGGTATTAGACATGGGTAATTAGTGGTTAACGATTAATAGTCAGTGGTTAATGATTAACGGTTAGTGGTTAACGAGTTGCTATTGTCGCGTACTATCAAAGGTGCTGCCTTGAGCGCACAAACTCAAAAATCAACCACTAGTCATTAAGTTGTTAGTCATTAGTTGTCAGTTGTTAGCAGGATGGCAATCGTCTGACTGACAACTAACAACAAGCAACTGACAACCCGTTTACTTTTGAACGACTGCTTAACCACTAATCACTGACAAAACTACTGCCGGCCGGCCCGCCACCAGCCCACCACGGCCACGGCCGCCAGCCCCAGCAACAGCCAGTCGGCGTAGCGGCGCACGTCGCGGTACACATCCAGCGACTGTATGGTGGTATCGGCCTGGGCCAGGGCGAGGCCATAAAAGGCGTCGGCGTCGGGCTTGGGCAGCGGGGCCGCTGTGGCCACCGTGCCCCGCACCTGCGGCCGCAGGCCGGGCCGTAGCGTGTCGTAGCGGGCCGTAGCGGGGTTGAACACGATGAGCTGCAGCAGGCTATCGAGGGGCAATACGCCGGGCCGGCGGACCACCAGCCGGTAGCGAAACAGCTTCCGACCGCCGCCCGGCACCGGCTCCTCGCGCACGTCGGGACCGTACACTTCCAGGCCGGGCCACGGGGCCACGGGCGGAGCCAGTACCGCCGACAGGTTGCCCTGCCCCGCTACGCCAAATGAATAGGTGAACGACTCCCCCACCCGAAATCTGGTTCGGCTGATGGCCTCAATGGTTCGGTAGCTGCCCACGGCCACGGCACCCCGGCGGGCCGCCTCGGGCAGGGCTCGCACCGCCACCGTGAGGCCCGGCGACAGAAATGTTTTGTAGCCCGCCAGCCGGTTGTCCTGGCCGGCCTCGGGCTTTTTCAGCACCTTAAACTTCACCATGGTCAGGGCCAGGGGCGGAAAGCGCAGGGGCTGGGCCGTGAGGGGATAATACACGTTTTCGGCCAGCCGGAAGCGCAGGTAACGCTGGCCCCGGTAGCGCACCGAATCGGGGGTGACGCTGGCCTCAGGGCCGGGCTCCTGCCAGGCCGTGGGCTGGTGCAGCTCGTGCAGCAGCGGCGGCAGCTGGTCATCAAAATCGTGAAAGGCCAGCAGCTCCTGGTCGGTGGGCAGCAGGTAAAAATAGAGGCCTACCCGCACCCCCTGGCCCACAAATACGCTGGGCCGGTCGGCCACCACGGCCATAAAGGCGTGGTCGGGCACGTCCTGGTAGAGCGCGGGCTTGGGCTTACCAAACAGCTTGTCGAGGTCACCCACCGCTTGCAGCGGGGCGGCCGGGTTGGCCGGCTTGGTGAGCGCCGCCGGGTTGGCGGGCGCGGCGGGGCCCACCCGCACGGTGGCCCCGCGGCTGCGCAGTACCACCCCGTTCACAGTCAGCTGAAACGGTTTAATGACGAATTCGCCCTCGCCATAGGGCACGTAGCGCTGCGTGATGGTGAGGTCGGCGAAGCGGCGGCCCTGCACGATGCGCGTGGTAGTGGTGCTCGTCTTGCCGCTTTTCTTAAACCCTTCCAGCTCCGGAAAATCAGCGTACCGCCCCAGCGTGCCGCCCCGCAGCCGAAACCCCAGCGTGAACACCCCCGTTACGGGTAAAGTAGCCGGCCCCGGCACCAACGCCACGTCGGCGGGGGCGGTGGTGCCAGGCCCTGGTGGCGGGGCCGGCTGGGCCCGGCTACCCACTGGGGCCAGCAGCCCCAGCAACAGCCCTATCGCCCGCCAAAATCTCCCCATGGTCACCTGTATAGTTAGCCCCAGTCAAAACAGTGCTACAACGCTTTCGTGCGCCTTTCCGACAAAATTACAATTCCTTAGTTAGATGTGCGCAACGGTTCAATAATCGAAAAATACCGCACTGCTGAATCCTTTTGCACCCTAAGTACCGTATCTGCCCACGAATCACCCTATCGGAGTTGGTAGTTGCCACGTAAATCGGGCTCTGGCACCGGTTGTAGTTTGACTGCCCCCCTAGTTATTTTCAATTTATCACCTAACCACACCACGCTCATGTCTGATAAAATTCAGCCCCGCGGCTCCGACGATACCACGTTCGCCCAGCCGCTGTACACGCCCATCAAGCGCCGCTCCTTCTTCATGTATGCCGGTGCTACGGCTGGTGCAACTGCACTCGTGCTGGCTGGTTGCAGCGACGACGAGAACAACGTTACTCCTAACAACGGCATCAGCCTCGGTGCTGGCGACCCCGGCGTACTAAACTACGCCTATGCGTTGGAGCAGCTCGAAGCCGCTTTCTACGCTCAAGCGGTGAAGACGCCAGCTACGGACTTCCAGGCCGGCGAATTGGCCATGCTCACCGAAATAGCTGCTCACGAAGCTATTCACCGCGACTTTTTGAAGGCCGCAATCAACCGCGATGCCCCCGGCAAGCTGTTGCAAAACCTGACCCCCATCTTCACCACCGTCGACTTTACCAAGCGTGCCAGTGTACTGGGTACTGCTAAGACTTTCGAAGACCTCGGGGTGGCTGCGTACAACGGCGCGGGCAAGCTCATCAAAACGCCTGCTTACCTCGTCATTGCTGGTCAGATTGTTTCGGTAGAAGGCCGCCACGCAGCCCTGCTGCGCGACATGCTTGACACCACGGGCAAAGCATTTGCCGGCGACGACCAGGTGGGCCCTACGGGTCTGGACAAAGCCATGATGCCGACGGAGGTAATTGCCGCCGCCCAAGCCTTCATCACGGAGAAATTGGACGCTAGCAACGTTGGCAAATAATCCTCCTTCCCTCACTTGTAATCAATTCTGTTATGGATTTCTTCAAAATAATTGACCAGCTTTCGGAGGTGGATGCCGACGTTCTCGGCCGCTTCGACTCGCGCCGCGCCGTATTCAGCTCTTTGGGTACTGCCGCCAAGCGTTCAGCAATGGCTGCCACGCCCCTGTTCTTAGGCGCACTGTTCCAGAAAGCCTACGCTGGCACCACCGCTACGGCGGTCGAAGTGCTTCAGTATGCCTTGGCTCTGGAATTGTTCGAGCAGGACTTCTACAAAAAGGTGCAGGCTTCGGCCCAGTACACGGCGGCTTCGGCGGCTGATAAAGGTGCCATCGACCAAATCAAGAAGCACGAAGACGCACACGCTGTTTTGTTGAGCACGGCCATCCGGGGCTTGGGCGCTACGCCCATAACCGGGGTTACGTTCAAGTCAGCGGTATTTGCTACCTTGACAACCTTCAAAACCGGCCCAGCCGCCACTTCCCAGCTTGGCATTGCCCAGCTGCTGGAAGACACTGGCGTTCGTGCCTACAAAGGCCGCGCTGGCGAATTGCTCGGCACCGACCTGCTGACTGTAGCCCTGCAAATCCACTCGGTGGAAGCCCGCCACGCCGCCAAAATTCGCATTATGCGTGGTCAGCGTGCCTGGGTGAACCCCGCCGATGACCTGGCTGCTCACCCCGTGTACACCAACGGCGTGACTGCTGGCTCTAATCCTGCCCAGTTTGGCCTTGTGGTTCCGCCTTACGACGCCACCAAGCCTAGCCCACGGGAAGACAACACCGTACAATCGAATGTGCCCATTACCACTGGCTTAGGCACCACCTACACGTCGGCCGATGCACAGGCGTCGTTCGATGAGATACTGCAGGTTGCCGAGGTCCTCGACAACTCGCGTGCTGGTGGCCTGATTGGCGCTTAATTGCTGATTGCCCTAGTTTTAGGACAATCTATTTTGATAAAGCCGGTTCCGCTAACGCGGGGCCGGCTTTGTTTTTTAGGGCTTTGCAACCAATGGATGGGCAACGAGTACCTTTGTATTGGCCGCGCCCCGACGTACGGGGCAAGCAGGCTGGCTTGATTAACTTACGGATGTCTGACCACAAATTATTGCCCGCCTGGCGGGAACAGTCGCTGGGGCGACGCGGGTTTTTGCGGGTTTCGGCGGCTACGGCCGCTACGGTGGCCCTGGTAGCGGCCGGCTGCACCACCGACCCACCGGAGCCGGTGAAGGTGGACCCTTTCCTGCTGACGCTGCCCACCACCGACGCGGGGCTGTTTTTCTTCGCCTACCTGCTGGCGATTGCCCAAGCCACCGTCTTCCAGAAAGTAGCCGATACACCCCCCACCGATTTCACCGCCACCGACCGGGCCGTGTTCACCGACCTGCGCGACCATGCGGTCATCAACCGCGAGCTGCTCCGTCGCATCATCGACCCCACCGGCGCGGCAGCCCTGCTGCCCGCTGATTTCGCGTTTTCGCTGGCCTCGCTCACCCTCACTACCCGGGCCGGCGCCCTGGCCGCCGCGCAGCAGCTGGCTGACCTGGCAGCGGCTGCTTACCCCACGGTACTGCCCTTGCTAAGCCCTGCCGCCCTGCTTCCCCGCACGCTGCTGCTCAAAATGTCGTCGGTACACGCCCGGCACGCGGCCACGCTGCGCGACCTGCGCACGCCGGGCTCCTTCGCGGCCGACGATGCGGTGTTCACCACCGGCTTGTTCGCGGGCCAGCTCCGCACCAAAACACCCCTCGAAACGCTGGCCGTGCTGGCCCCCTTCTTCGCGCCTTACGTTATTTCTGCTGGCAATCTGCCACTTCCCGTATGAAGCTGATTTCCCTTCTCGACCAACTGGCCGCGGCTCCGGCTTCGGCGGCCGCGCCCCGGCGGGCCCTGCTTCAGCACCTGGGCCGCGCCGCGATGGCGGCCCTACCCTTGGCCGCCGCGCTGCCCGCCGCGGCCAGCACCAAGGACACCGCTTACGATGCCCTGACCCAGCTTTTGCTGCTCGAACGGCTTCAGCTGGCCCTTTATGCCCGGGCGCTGGCGGCTCCGGGCCTCATCCCCGCCGCGCAAACGCCCGACTTCCAGCGCCTGCGCACCCATCAGGAACAGCACGTCGCCTTTCTGACCCAGGCATTACAGACGGCCGGCTCGCTGGTGCCCGCCCTGCCGACGTTCGATTTCAGCGGTCGGCGCGGGGTAGCTGCCAATCCGGAACTGTTTCCCGGTGTACTGAGCAACTACGACGCCTTTCTGGCCCTGGCCCAGCAGTTGGAAGACCTGGGCGTGCGCCTCTACAAAACCCACGCCTTCGCCATCGTCAACGATGCCCAGCTTACCAATGCCGTGCTCCGCCTGCACGCCGTGGAGGCCCAGCACTCGGCGCACGTGCGCGGCCTGCGCCAAGGCCGCGGGGCCGTGGTAGCAACCTGGCCCAGCGATGCCGATGCCGTGATTGCCCGGCCAGCGGCGGCCCAGGTGCTCACTACGGCTGCTACCGGCGGCGAAGAAAACATCGTGCAATACCTGACACCGGGCAAGCCCATCGTATTCAGCGAGTTTCTGCTAATCCGCGATAATACCGCTATTCACGATTCAGCCCTGCCTGAGGCATTCGATGAGCCCGTGAACAGCGCCATCGCGCAGGCTGCTTTGAACCTGTTTATATAACTATTTCCTGGTCAGTAAAAGCCGTTCCGGGTACTCGCGGGTTTCCTTCCCGGTGCATCCGAAACAGTTATAAGCAGAGGTAGCGGCCCGGCAAGTGGGTATAAGATTCTGGCTTTTCGCACAAAAAGAGTGGCCCAGGCCGCTCTTTTTGCGTGTTGGGGCACCCAGGCAGCTACCAGTCGGGTCAGGTACTTGCGAAGCCCCGAGACTATTTCGTATCTTTCATATGGCGCTGTCCGGCAAACCTACCCATAATACCGCGCTTCTATCTCGCTGTTTTTTCACTGTTCCTAACACCCTTTCCAATGCTAGACTACGTGAAAATGATTCTGCTAAAGGTCAGTTTTAACAAAGTGCTGTTCGAAAAAGAACTCCGCAAATCCCTCAAAATGCTGGTACCAACCGAGGTGCCGGATTTCCGCAACTGGTGCTACCAGCAGTTTGCCCGCATCTACCGCAAAGTGCTGAAACGGGTATTTGGTGAACTCAGCCTGGGCGCGTAGTAGCCCAGTAGCACATGCTTCAGCTTGTTCGTCGTCGAACGACTTGCGAAGTCAGAACAAGCTAAAGCAGGTTCTACAGTCCTGTCACAAACTTGATGTTCCGCTTCAGTCCCTCGTAGCCAGTGCGCTTCACGGCCGACTGGCGGAACAGCTCCGTAAATAATTCGTGGGTGATTTCGCGCCAGTCGCCGGGTGTCAGGTCCTTCAGGCCGGGCGCGGGGTCGAACTGCGGCTCGTTGTGCGGCTTGCTGAAGCGGTTCCAGGGGCACACGTCCTGGCAGATGTCGCAGCCGAACACCCAGTTGCCGAACTGCCCGGCCACTTCGGTCGGAATCTGGTCCTTGAGCTCGATGGTGAAGTAGCTGATGCACTTGCTGCCGTCGACCACGTAGGGCTCGGTGATGGCCTGGGTCGGGCAGGCATCCACGCACTTGGTGCAGGTGCCGCAATAGTCCCGGATGGGGCCATCGGCGGGCAGCTCCACGTCCACAATCAGCTCGGCGATGAAGTAGAACGAGCCGCTGCCGGGCGTGATGAGGTTCGAATTCTTACCCACCCAGCCCAGGCCCGATTTCTTGGCCCAGGCCTTATCCAGTACCGGCGCGGAGTCGACGAAGCAGCGCCCGCCGATGGCCCCGATTTCGGCCTCCATATCGGCCAGCAGCGTCTTCAGCTTGTCTTTAATGACGAAGTGGTAGTCGCGCCCGTAAGCGTACTTGCTGATTTTGAGGGTATCGTCGGGCTGCTGGGTATCGGGCGCGGGGTAGTAGTTGAGCAGCAGCGAAATCACCGATTTGGCCCCGTCCACCAGCAGGCGTGGGTCGAGGCGCTTGTCGAAGTGGTTTTCCATGTAGCCCATCTTCCCGTTCATGCGCTTCGTGAGCCAGGTTTCGAGGCGCGGGGCTTCCTCCTCCAGAAATTCCGCCTTCGAAATACCGCAGGCCATAAAGCCGAGCTCCGCCGCGCGGCGCTTGATGTAGGGAGCCCATTGGGACTGGGGAAGCATGGGCAACTGGGAAAACTGAGATACAAATAAACAGGAAACGCGCCGCTAGGGGCGGCGCGTTCCGTTGGATGTACCGTGGACTCTGCGAGTCCGCGCGGTTGAACGACCCACACGCGGACTCGCAGAGTCCACGGTATACGCTCTACGACGTTATCTCATCAAACAAGCTGCCGTTGTTACCCCGCATATTCTGGGGCAGCAACCGCCCCAGGTGCTGGTAAGCGGCCTCCGTTGCCTCCCGCCCGCGCGAGGTACGCTTGATGTAGCCTTCCTGAATCAGGAACGGCTCGTACACTTCCTCGATGGTTTCGCCTTCCTCGCCGCAAGCCGTGGCAATGGTGCTGATGCCCACCGGACCACCCTTGAACTTATCGATAATCGTGGTGAGGATGCGCTTGTCCATATCGTCAAGGCCGCGGGCGTCCACATCGAGGGCATTGAGGGCAAACTGGGCGATTTCGACCGTGATGGTACCGTCGCCCTTGATTTGGGCGAAATCGCGGGTGCGGCGCAGCAGGTTGTTGGCAATGCGCGGGGTACCGCGCGAGCGGCGGGCAATTTCGAAGGCCGCATCGTCGTGAATGGGCGTGCCCAGAATCTCGGCCGAGCGCAGCACAATGGTAGTCAGCAGCTTGGAATCATAGTATTCGAGGCGGGCTGAGATGCCGAAGCGGGCCCGCAGCGGGGCCGTGAGCATGCCCGAGCGCGTGGTAGCGCCCACGAGGGTGAAAGGCGACAGCGAAATCTGCACCGAGCGGGCGTTCGGGCCTGAATCGAGCATGATGTCGATGCGGTAATCCTCCATCGCCGAGTACAGGTACTCTTCTACCACGGGGTTGAGGCGGTGAATTTCGTCGATGAACAGCACGTCGTGCGGCTCCAGGTTGGTGAGCAGGCCGGCCAGGTCGGAAGGCTTGTCGAGCACCGGGCCGCTGGTCATCTTGATGCCCGAGCCCAGCTCGTTGGCGATGATGTGCGAGAGGGTGGTTTTGCCCAAGCCGGGAGGGCCGTGCAGCAGGACGTGGTCCAAGGCATCGCCGCGCATCTTGGCAGCGGCCACGAAGACTTTCAGATTCTCCAGAATCTTTTCCTGGCCCGTAAAATCGTCGAACGACAGCGGGCGGAGGGCTTTGTCAATGTCCTTGTCGGTGGCATCGAAGTGCTCGTTGTCGCCGGTGAGAAAGGCTTCGCGCATAATGATAATACTAAAATGATTGGTCGCTTGTTGCTAAGCTATTGAGTAACTGCTTTGGAAGCAAAAAAGCTCCTTTGAACGGTAAAAAGAACGTCGTGCCGAGCGCAGCCAAGGCATCTCGCTCGCCTCGTTCAACGATTGGATTAGTGCAACACGCAAGATGCCTCGGCTACGCTCGGCATGACGTTCTGCTACTCGTGCAGCAGCACCTCAATATCGAGGTGCAGCCAGTCGGTTTCCCAGGATTTGTGGTTGAGGCGGGCCGAGAGGTGCTTGCCGGCGTCGAGCAGGCGGGCCACGGTTTCGTTGCGGCCCTCGGGCAGGTAGCCGAGCCAGACGTTGGCCGGGTCGGTAGCGGGGGCGGTATGCACCTGCACGGCCCAGTCGTCGTAGTGGTTATCCACTTCGCGGCTGAGCTGCAGGGCCTGGCCAATTTTCAGCTTGGGCTCGTATTTCTCCAGGTTGGGGCGGTGCGAGGTGCCGGCCACGAGGCATTCGAGCAGCACGAGGGGTTCGGTAGCAGGGACGACTTTCATCATGGAGCCAAATTACGGTATGGGCGGCGGGATTGACGTTGTGCCCGGTACCTGCATGTAGTCCCCATAAAGTAAGTTGCGCCGGTATCCACCTTCCTATTTCCTCAAAACACATGAAAAGAATATTTCTCTCCGCAGCGTTAGCGCTGGCCGTGGCTGGCTCGTGGGCGTTTTACCCAAAGGCTACGGCCGAGCCAGCGGGATATATGATGGTTATTTCTACTCTCGTGTTACCTGACCCAACAATGCTCACCATCACCCCGGATGGACAACAAATGGAGACAAAAATAAAAGGCAAAGGATTTAACATCAATAACGTTGACTTAACTCGGGACGACTTAGACAAGTCAGTTCTGAATAAGCCAAATGAGCTTCATAGAATTGGGTGGCGTGTAGCTCATATTACTTCAACTGAAGCAAATAGCAGAATTAAAAACACTTACCTACTTGAAAAACAATAACGAAAAAGGCCATCCTGCAATTGGACGGCCTTTTTTGTTATTCAATGACAAGCCCCTACTTAAACGCCTGAATCCCCGTGATATCCGCCCCCGTAATGAGCAGGTGAATATCGTGGGTGCCCTCGTACGTCACCACCGATTCCAGGTTCATCATGTGGCGCATGATGGGGTACTCGCCCGTGATGCCCATGCCGCCGTGAATCTGGCGGGCTTCGCGGGCCACGTGCAGGGCCATCTCCACGCTGTTGCGCTTGGCCATGCTGATTTGGGAGCTGGTGGCTTTGCCTTCGTTTTTGAGCACGCCCAGGCGCCACACCATGAGCTGGGCCTTGGTGATTTCGGTAATCATCTCGGCCAGCTTCTTCTGCTGGAGCTGGAAGCCGCCGATGGGCTGGCCGAACTGCTCGCGCTGGAGCGAGTATTTCAGCGCCGACTCGTAGCAGTCGATAGCCGCGCCGATGGCGCCCCAGGCAATGCCGAAGCGGGCCGAATCGAGGCAGGAGAGCGGACCGCGCAATCCATCGATGTTGGGCAGGATGTTCTCTTTGGGGATTTTCACGTCCTCAAACACCAGCTCGCCGGTGGTGCTGGCGCGCAGGCTCCACTTGTTGTGGATTTCGGGCGTTGAGAAGCCTTCCATGCCGCGCTCCACGATGACGCCCTTGATGCGGCCCTGCTCGTTTTTGGCCCAGACAACGGCCACCTGGCACTCGGGCGAGTTCGAAATCCACATTTTGGCCCCGTTCAGCAGGTAATGGTCGCCCATGTCCTTGATGTTGGTGGTCATGCCGCCGGGGTTCGAGCCATGGTCGGGCTCCGTGAGGCCGAAGCAGCCGAGCCACTCGCCGCTGGCCAGCTTGGGCAGGAACTTCATGCGCTGTTCTTCGGAGCCGTAGGCATAGATGGGGAACATTACTAGCGAGCCCTGCACCGAGGCAGTGGAGCGCATGCCGGAATCGCCGCGCTCAATTTCCTGCATAATCAGGCCGTAGCTGATATAGTCGAGCCCGCCGCCGCCGTATTCCTGCGGCACGGTGGGACCGAAAGCGCCCACATCGCCAAACTTCTTAACGATTTCTGACGGGAAATGCGCATCCTGCGCCCATTTCTCGATGTTGGGGCTGATTTCCTTTTTAACAAAGTCGCGGATACTCTGACGGATGAGCAGGTGCTCCTCGGTCAGCAGGCCGTCGAGGTCGAAATAATCGGTGAAGCCGTTGGCGTTGGTGCTGCCTTTTTGGGCGGTGTGGGCTTTGGCTTCGGGGGAGAGTACGTCAGCTTCGGAAGACATAGGGCGGGATTGAGGGTGGGAGTTTCGACAAAGATAACAAGCTGACCGAGGCCGCAGTTCGTGGCAGTCGGCTGGATTTGCAGCATCGCACCCGCGCTACTACTCAATAATTCCGCTTCTTGCTGCCCCAAAATGCCCGCTTCGCCGTAGAACAGGCTTTCTTCAACTATTGCCTTAATCAAGGCCCCCATGAGCCACGCTAAAAAACTAAACGAACTGGAAGCCACCGCCATCTGCGGCAACGACATTTCCTCGTCCTGCCTCTACGTTTCGGCCCTGGCCATTTCTTACGCCGGACAATATGCGTGGCTAGCGCTGCTGGTGGTGGGCGCGGTGCTGTTTCTATTCCGCAAAATCTACGGGGAAGTGGTGGGCGCCCTGCCCCTGAATGGCGGCGCCTACAACGTGCTGCTCAACACGACCAGCAAGCGCAACGCCGCGCTGGCCGCCTGCCTCACCATTCTTTCCTACATGGCCACGGCCGTGCTTTCGGCCAACGAGGCCATGCACTACCTGCACACGCTCTGGCACGGGCTGCCCATTATTCCGGCCACCATGGGGCTGCTGGCGCTGTTTCTGGCCCTTACCATTCTGGGCATGTCCGAATCGGCTATTGTCGCGGTCGTCATTTTCATCACGCACCTGGCCTCGCTCACGCTGCTGGTGGGCGTCACGACGTGGTACTTGTTCAACAATGGCTTCGATAATCTGACCCTCAACTTTCAGATGCCGGTGAAGGGCGGCAGTGTCGTCAACGCGCTGTTTTTTGGGTTTAGCGCGGCCATGCTGGGCATTTCGGGGTTCGAGAGCTCGGCCAACTTTGTGGAGGAGCAGGCCCGGGGCGTTTTTCAAAAAACCCTGCGCAACATGTGGGTGGTGGTCACGGTGTTCAATCCGCTCATTGCGTTTCTGGCCATCGCGGTGCTGCCGCTGGCCGAAGTGGGCCAGCACACCGAAACCCTGCTCTCGCACATGGGCACCGTCGCGGGCGGGCCCTGGCTGGGGGTCGTCATCTCGGTGAATGCCGTGGCCGTGCTCAGCGGTGCCGTGCTCACCTCCTTCGTGGGCGTGAGCGGCCTGATGAAGCGCATGACGCTCGACCGCATCCTGCCGCAGTTCTTCCTCAGGGAAAACGGGCGCGGCAGCAACTACGTCATCCTCATCACCTTTTTCCTGCTGTGCGTGTCGGTTTTGCTGATTACCAACGGGCAGTTGGGGCCACTAGCGGGCGTGTACACCATTTCCTTTCTATCGGTAATGGCGTTTTTCGCCCTTGGCAACTTCCTCCTGAAGGGCAAGCGGCCCAACCTGCCGCGGCCGGTGTACGCGGGCATTACCACGGTCACGCTCGCCCTGGTGGGTGTACTGGTGGCCTTGTTCGGCAATATCAAGATTCACCCCGAATACCTGATTGTATTCCTGCAATACTTCTTGCCGGCCATGGCCCTGATATACATCATGCTCAACCGCGTGGCCATCCTCAACCTGCTGCTGTCGGCGGCCGATTCGCTGGCCCGGCACCTGCCGCGAGCGTCGCGTCTGGGCCGCCTCCTGGTGCGACGCCAGATGCGCGAGCTGGCCAAGCAGGAGTTTGTGTTTTTCACCAAGGGCGACAACGTGGCCAACCTCAACAAGGTGATGGCCTACGTGGTGGAAAACGAATTTACCAACCGCCTCAAAATTGTGACCCTGCTTAAAGAGGGCGAGAAATACCCCGAGGAGCTACTTAACGATATCCGGGTGCTGGACCGGGCTTACGAAAAGATTGAAGTCGATTTTGTGACCATGGAAGGTCAGTTCGGCCCGGAATTGATTGAGGAACTGTCGGAGAGGTGGTGCATCCCCAAGAACTTCATGTTCATCGGCTCGCCCGGCGACCGGTTCCCGTACCAGATATCAGAGCTGGGCGGCGTGCGCCTGATTATTTGAGGCGTTTCGTGCCCAGCGTCACGAGGCGAAGCCGGAACAATCTATCCTGACAATACCAGACCCTTTCTTCAAGCAAAAAGCCCCGACACTGTGCAGTGTCGGGGCTTTTTGCTTGAAGAAAGGGTTGTTTGCTGAAAATAGAGCAGGTTGCCTCGGCGTGCCTCCTCGCAATGACAGACGCTTGCCGTTAGAATTTCAGCCCCACCGAGGCCAGATAGTTGCGCGTCGCCTGTGGGTAGAACCAGTTGAAGGTTTCCTGGTTGCCGCTGGCCCCGACGTAGCTATAGGTATAGCCGTTGGCCACGTACTCACGGTTGAGGACGTTGTTGACGAGCAGGCCCAGCTCAATTTCTTTCATGAAGACCGGGTGCAGGGCGTAGCGCAGGCGGAAATCGAGCGTCTGGTAGGGGTTGATGCTACGGTTCTCGTTCTGCGAGTTGTCGAGGTACTGCCGGCTCACGGTTTTGAGCAGCAGGGCCACGCGCAGGCCCTTCAGCGGCTGGCCTTCGAGGGTGTGGGCCGATACGACCGCCGGCGAGTAGGAGATGGTCGTGGTGCGGGCCCGCACATCGATGACCGGCGCGTAATTGGCATCGTAGGTGACGTTCTGGTAATCCAGAATGCGATTCTGGCTCAGGGTGAGGGTGGTGCTGAGGCTGATACGGTCATCGGCCGACACGAAGCCCGACAGCTCCACCCCGCGCCGGTAGCTGCGGGGCGCATTGGTGCGCAGGGCGGTACCCACGTCGTTGAGCTGGCCGGTGGCTACCAGCTGGTTGCGGTAGCTCATGTAGAAGCCATTGGCTTCGAAGCGCACGGCGGTGCGGGGGCCCAAGAAGGTGAGCTCGGGCCGGTTGAGGCGGTAGCCGCCTTCGAAATCTTCGAGGCGCTCGGCGCGGGCCGACTGGTCGCCCACGGGGCGGTCGGTGAAATCGGAACGCACGGGCTCGCGCTGGCCCACCGCAAAGCTGCCGTAGAGCTGCTGGCCCTGGCCCAGGCTGAGCGTGGCCCCGGCCTTGGGATTGAAGAAGGTATAGCTGGCGCGGGTGGTCACGTCCCGGCGGCCGGCCTCCAGCCCATCAATAGTGTAGTTGATGTGGCGCACCTGCACGTCGCCGTAGATGCCCAGCTTATCCAGTACCTGCCAGGTAGCGCGGGCGTAGGCGTTGTAGTCGGTTTTCACGGCGTTGTTGAAGTAGTACCGCTGGCCGAGCTGGCTATTGGAGGCGTACTGCGCCCAGATGATTTCGCCGTAATGGTCGCCGTCGTAGCGGTTCCAGGCTCCGCCGAGGGTGGCTTGCAGCTTGCCGTCGGCGGGCTGGTAGTTCAGGGCCAGCGTGCCACCGTAGAAGTTGTTGTCGAGCCACTTGCGGTCAACCAGATTAGTCCGGGTAATGGTCTGGCCACCGATAACCACGTTATTGAGGCCGTAGTCCGCGAATTTGCGGCGGGCGCGGTAGCTCTCGTAGTAGCCGAAGCCGCGCGTGAGATGCAGGGCCGCGGCCAGGTTCCAGCTTTGGCCCAGGCCCTGCGAGAGGTGCAGCTGGTAGTGGTTCTGCTGGTAGTTATCGGTCTGGTTGCCGTAGGTGTAGTAGCTGTAGCGGCGGCCTTCCTGGAGTACGCGGGCGGCATCGGCTTCGCTCAGCTCGCCGTTGTCGATGTAGGTCTGGAGCTGGGCGCGGTTGCCGGTGAGGGCCGGCTCGGGCACGCCATTCCAGGCCTGATAGGTTTTTTCGCGGCCCGCGAAGGTGATGAACTTCAGCAGCGTGTTCTTGGCCTGATAGCCGGCGGCGAAGTAGTACGACTTCAAATCGGACGCCGCCCGGTTCATGTAGCCATCGGAGACAATGCGCGACAAGCGCCCATCGACGGTGAAGTGCCCATTGATAAGGCCGGTGCCGAACGACACGTTGTTTTTCCAGGTCTGGTAGGAGCCGTAGGTGTTCTGGGTTTCGGCGTAGGCCTCGCGGCGGTTATCGAGGGTGCTCACGTTGAGGCTGGCCCCGAAGGCCGCGCCGCCGTTCTGGCTGGTGCCCACGCCCCGCTGAATTTGCAGCGAATTGATGGACGAAGCCAAATCGGGCAGGTTAATCAGGAACGCGCCGCGCGACTCGGGGTCGTTCAGCGGCACGCCGTTGATGGTCATGTTGATGCCCGTATTGCTCGTGCCCCGGATGCGGATATCGGTGTAGCCCACGCCCGCTCCGGCGTCGGAGGTCACCACTACCGAAGGCGTTTGGTCGAGCAGATAGGGCAAATCCTGGCCGAAATTGCGCTTGGCCAGGTCCTGCTTGCTTAGGTTGGTGTAGGCCGTGGCCGTGCGGTCGTTGGCACGGGAGGCCGTTACGAGAGCTTCGGGCGTGACAATGCGGCGGGCAATGGCCGTATCGGCCGGCACGGGGCCTTGTGCCCATGCCGGCGCAGCGGCCAGCGCACACAGCGCCGCCCCCGCGAGGAGTACAGTTTTCAAAAAAGTAGTGGGTAAAAAATGGAACGCGCCGTCGCCCCAGGGGTCGGAGCGGCAGCGGAAACGTCCGCGGATTGTTTATTCCCTTCGCCGGCATTACCCGGTTCAGGTTCGATGGGTATCATCTCAGCCGATGTCGTGCACAACATCAGCACCCCTAAACATGGCACAAAGGTAGGGCGGCGGAGCCATTACAGCCCTTCTTTCTGAATCAGAGCCGGGCCGGCGGCCGGCGCAACAAACCAATTACCTTGGCGGTTTGCTGACTGTCAGTTAATTTAGGGACGTCGCCCGACACAACGCCGGGCCCGTGACCTGCCGCCGCAGGTCAATATCGTATCAGCCCGCTCGCCATGTCCAGCTTAGTCTACGCCCTTGCTCTTTGCGCCTTTTTCGTGTTTGTGCTCGTGCTGCCGCGTCGCCGCCGGGTACTGCCCCCGCCCCCGCCACCCACCGGCGACGACGATGGGGGCGAACCCCACGACCCCGGCCTGCCCGACCTCGACCTGCCGCCCGGTATCTCGCGGCCCATCAACGACTGGGAGCCAGAATATAATAAACCTCATGTCGGCGTGTAGGAGAAGCGGGCTAGGTTCTCTGCCCGCACCACACCCGAATGCTGAAGGCCGTTTTTACGGCTATCGAAAGACGGTGCAAGCCGTTTGTTTGGGGCGATAAAACCGCCGACGGCGGGCTACGTCACTACCTCAAGGCCAGGGGCCAGGACTTGGGTTGGCCCCTACGAAGCGTTTAGCAGCCATGGCCAATGGTGCAACCCGCCTGCCTCGGCGATAAATTACGCTCCAACCGCAGGACTTAGGCTACTCATACAGAGAACGTAAGGTCATGCAGAACAGATTTGTTGACTTTTTTTGATGAATATCTTAAACAGTAGACACCAAAATATCATTTTGGTAATACATTTGACCTATCGTTCAACCCTTAATTTTTTTTCACATGCAAAATTCTTTCTTTGGAGTTCTAACAATTCCGGTAGACGACCCGGTGGCATTCACCTTCTTCATCGGATACATGGCCATGGCAGCAGCGGCCGTATTCTTCTTGTTTGAGCGCAGCACCGTTGCCGACAAGTGGAAAACTTCCCTGTTGATTTCGGGAATGATTACGGGCATTGCAGCGGTACACTACTACTACATGCGCGATTTCTACATCATGTCCAAAACCACCCCCATCGCCCTACGCTACATTGACTGGACGCTGACGGTACCGCTGATGGTGGTGGAGTTCTACCTGCTGGTGCGCGCAGCCGGAGCCAAGGTTTCCCTGTTGTGGAAACTGGTGCTGGCGGCAGTCGTGATGCTGGTGTTTGGTTACATTGGCGAAGCCTTCGGCGACGGTACCATGGGCCACTCGGTTTTGTGGGGCACGCTCTCCTCGGTTGGCTACGCGTACATTGTGTACTCGGCCTGGGTTGGTGAAGTGGCTCAACTGGCAGCTAAGTCCGACTCAGTGGCCGTGCAGAAAGGCGTTCGTGCGTTGGCGTGGTTTATTCTGGTGGGTTGGGCCATTTATCCAATCGGCTACATGGCTATGCCCGGCGGCCTGCTCGGGCCCGACGGCGCGGGCCTGCTTCGCCCCTCCGACCTCGACCTGATTTACAACATCGGTGACGCTATCAACAAGATTGGCTTTGGCCTGGTAGTATACGGCATTGCCCGCAGCGAGTCGGCGGTCAAGATTGCCCCGGCCAGCGCCATTTCGGTAGTCTAGCTTTGGACTAGGGCAGCCGCTCGGCTGCCCCAGTTTCCGACTTGGTGGCGGGCAAGTTTGCCCGCCACCCAACCCCCGGCCTACAGGCTGAATTTCACTGCCCCGGCCGTGCGGTTCAGCCTGTAGTGCTTTTTTCCTTTTTCAATTATGGCTAATTCGTTTAGCGCAATGGCTTCCGACTGGTCTCAGCGGCGCTATTCCTACGCGGCGGTGCTGGCACTGGTCGGGCTGGGCGCGGCCTTTCCGGGCCGGGCCGGGCTGCTGCTGGGGGTGCCGCTGGCCGTGGGCATGGTGGTGCTGGGTGTGGCGCACGGGGCCTGCGACCAGTTTGTGGTGCCGGCCAGCCACCCGGGGGGCACGGCCAGCGGCTGGCGGTACTGGCTGCGTTTTCTGGCCGGCTACCTGGGCCTGGCTGCGGTAGTGGGCTTGCTCTGGTGGCGCTGGCCGGCAGCTACCGTGGGCGGCTTTTTGTTGCTCACGGTGTGGCACTGGGGCTCGGCCGACGCGCCGGGCGGGCCATTAGTGCCGGCGGGCTGGTGGCTGGTGCATAGCCTGCTACGGGGACTGCTGCTGTTTGCCGTACCCGCCTGGTGGTGGCCCGCCGAAACAGCCGGCATCGTGAACGGGCTGCTCCAGTTCGTGGGCACGGGCACGGTGGGGCCCGATGCGTTCGCAGCCGGGGCCACCGGCCTGGCGGCAGTGGTGGCAGTGGGGCACGCGGTGCTGTGGGCGCGGTACGCGGCCCGGCAGCAGTGGCCGCTGCTAGTAGCCGAGCTGAGCGAAGTTCTGATTCTCGCGGTCCTGTTCGTGGCCCTGCCGCCCAAGTTGTCGGTGGGTGTGTACTTCGTGTTCTGGCACAGCCTGCAGCACGTGCTGCGCCTCACGGGTTGGCTTGGCTACGCAGGGCCAGCCCAGCAACCAGGTACCGGCCGGGTCCAATTGCTGGCGCGGCTGGCCTTTTTTCTGCGGCGAGCGGCCCCGCTGCTGCTCATTAGCTGCGTGGCCCTGTTGGTGTTGGGCCGCCTGCTGGCCGCCCGCCTACCCGACGAAACCGCCTGGTTCAGCCTGGCCCTGGTGATAGCCTCCATCGTGACGCTGCCCCACGCCCTGCTCGTGACGCTGGTGATGGATGCCCCGCAATGGCGGCCTGCTACGCCTCAGCCCACTTCGATGGAGTAGCTGGCCGAAAATAACTGACCGGGCTCCAGCCGCAGAATGCCTTCCTTGTCGTGGAGCTCGCCGGGTTCGCCGGTGGGGCTGGCGATGCCGTGCCAGGGCTCGACGCAGACAAAGCCGGCCCCCGCGCCCTTAGTCCAGAGGCCGAGGTAGGGGAAGCCGTCGAACTGAAAGCGGACGTAATGTTCCGACTTACGCGAGCGCAGCGTGAGGCGGGTGAAATCATAGTGCTTGAAAACCAGCGCGTCGTCGGCAAACAGCTCGTAGCTGAGCGGCATTTCCTCCGCCTGGTTCAGCACCGGGGCCGTGTGGCCCGTGAGCAGGCCGCCCTGCAGCAAGTGGCGCTCCAGGGTCACGGGGTGGTCGAATTCAAAGAAATAATCCTCAAATACTTCGCCCGGCAGCAGCGGGCAACGCACCGCCGGATGCGCCCCGATACTGAACAGCAGCGGCTGGTCAGGAGCGGGGTTGCGCACGTCCCAGCGCACGGTGAGCAGCGCATCGCGCAGCGTGTAGGTGATGGTGAGCTCGAAGGCGAACGGAAATACCGTGCGGCTGGCCTCGTCGTGTTCGAGACGAAACACCAGCTCGGTGGCGGTGTGACGCAGCACGGCAAACTGCTGGTCGCGGGCAAAACCGTGCTGGGGCAGCTTATAGGCGCGGCCCTGGTACTGGTAGGCATCGCCGGGCAGGCGGCCCACCAGCGGAAACAGCACCGGCGCATGGCGGCCCCACACGGCCGGGTCGCCGGGCCAGATGTATTCGAGGCCGTCGGCGTTGGTAATGAAGCTGGTAAGCTCCGCTCCGTGGCTGGCAAAAGTGGCGCGACACCACGGCGTGCTCAGGGTGTAGTGGGTGGTGGGCGCAGCAGGCATAGTTGTGCGGGGAAGGGCCGGAGGCGCGGGAACACCGGCCAGCAGCTCATCAATCAAAAAGCAGGCGTGGGCAAAGCGCCGGTCGGGGTTGCCGGAGATTTCGGCAAAGTTGGCCATCCGCTCCCGCAGCTCGCGCTGGTAGAGGTCGTAGAACTGCTGGCGCAGGTGCGGGTGCTCGCGGAGCGGGTCGGGCTGCCAGGGCAGGTCCACGCCCATGAGCAGCACCAGGTCGTACTGCTGCTGGTCGATACAATTGAGTATCCACTCCGGACAGTTGCCAAAGGCATGCTCGTACCAGATTTTAATCACCAGCAAGTCGGTGTCGCAAAACACGATGCGCTGGGCACGGGCCTGGGCCGCCGCTTCGGCGGCCAGCTGGCCATGGGCTATTTCCTCCAGGTCGCCGGGAGTGTAGTGCGGGCCAATATCGACAAGGTATTCGCGGGCGAACTCGGGGGCGAAGGCCGTGCCGTAGTGCGCCGCCAGTCGGGCAGCCAACGTCGATTTGCCCGTGGATTCCGGGCCGGTAAGAGAAACGCGCAGCAACTTAGTGGGGCTGAGTGAGGGAAATGAAGGAATACAGCTCGAAGCAGGTGGGGCATTACGGGTAAAACAATGCGGGTGCCCGCCTACGGTCTCGTGGCAGCAAATATGGTGTATCAGCCCAATTTTGCCAATCAAACACTTGATAAACAGATAAATAATTTAATCCGTATACTACTACTGACCACGTCTGAGGTTAGCGACTGGTGGTTGCCGCCAGGGCCATTTCGCGCCGCCACTGCCAGTAGCCATAGGCGGCCAGGCCCAAAAACACTACGTAGAGGCCGCTGGTGAGGTACAGCTCGCGGTGCCAGTACATGCCCACGTAGGCCACATCAACCCCAATCCATAGCAGCCAGTTTTCGATATTGCGCCGCGAGAGCAGTACCTGCGCCACCAGGCTGATGGCCGTGGTGCTGCTGTCCCAATACGGCAGGGCCGCATCGGTGTGGGCGAACAGGAAGCCCGCCCCCAGCGCATACACCAGCCCTGCGCCCGCCAGCCCCAGTGCCAGCCGCCCCGGCGTGCGGCTGATGGGCACCGCCGGCCCATCGGTAGCCGCCGAGCCCCGCGCCCACACGGCCCAGCCATAAATTGCCAGCGCGATGAAGGCCACCTGCAGGCCGGCATCAGAATACAGCCGCGCGCGCCCAAACACCACTAGGTATAGGGCGCAGCTGACGATAGCCACCGGAAAATTCCAGACTGAGTTGCGGGCCGCCAGCCACACGCAGGCAATGCCCGTGACCACGCCAGCTACTTCGAGCGGGTCGGTGGTTTGCACGACGGCCAGGGCGGCCGTCAGAAAGTTGGAAAGGAAATGCACAGCCAGATTCAGCAGAAATAAACGAAGCCGCAAGGTAGAGCCGGAAGGGCCTAAATTTGCCCCATAAACCCCCAAAAATGGAAAACGCCCCGCTGGAAATCACCCCCGAAGAACTCGCCCGCCGCCTGCAAGCCGGCGACGACCTGCAGCTGGTAGATGTGCGCGAAGAGATGGAATTTGACTACTGCCACCTGCCTGGCAGCCTGCTCCTGCCACTGGATGAAGTGCCGCGCCGCGCCGGTGAAATCCGCGTTACGGGCCCGGTGGTAATGATTTGCCACCACGGCGTGCGCTCGGCCCACGCCACGGCCTACCTGCGCCAGCACCTCGGCCACACCAACGTGCTGAACCTGCGCGGCGGCGTGGCCGCCTGGGCCGCCCGCGTCGACCCGGCCTTTCCGACGTATTAAGCGGACAACGGCAGCCACTTGCCGGGGCCAGCTGTTATGCTGCCACATTCTACCCTCTACCCATGCCCGATTTCCTCCCGGCTCCCACCCTCCCCGCCACGGTCGCTGCCCCTACCCTGGCCCAGCGCCTGGCGCTGCGCGAGCGGCCCACTGGCACGCCCATCATGCGCCAGGACTGGAACGAGCTACTGTTTCTGCACTGGCCGGTACCGGCCGAATTGCTGCAGCCCCACCTGCCGCCCCGGCTCCAGATTGACACCCACGACGGCATGGCGTGGCTGGCCATCGTGCCGTTTCGCATGTCGAAAGTGCGTACCCGCATCAGTCCGCCGGTGCCGGGAGCCAACGTATTCCTGGAGTTGAACGTGCGCACCTACGTGCACCTGGATGGCGTGCCCGGCGTGTGGTTTTTCTCGCTCGATGCCACCAACCCGCTGGCCGTGTGGGCGGCGCGCACGTTCTTCAACCTGCCCTACCTGCGGGCCACCATGCGCCTCGACGAGCCCGGCCCGGAGCTGCGGCAGTTCACGGCCACGCGCACCCACGCCGGGGTTTCGCCCGCCCACTTCCGCGCCACCTGGAAGCTGGGCCCGCCCCTCCCGGCCGCCGAGCCCGGCTCGCTGGCTTTTTTCCTCACCGAGCGCTACTGCCTCTACACCAGCAACAAGGCCCAAACCAAGCTCTACCGGGGCCGGGTGGCCCACGCGCCTTGGCCGCTGCGCACGGCCCAGGTACTGCATCTGGAATCAACGTTGATTGAAAGCCACGGCCTGCCCACGCCTGCGGGTACGCCCCTGATTCATGCCGGGGACACCGTGAGCGTGGAGCTATGGCCCATGCGCCGGGTGTAGCGTGGACTTTGCGAGTCCGCGCGTGAACGATACCCGAACGATACTATGCGCGGACTCGCAAAGTCCGCGCTACACCCGGCGTAATTTTGGCCCATGCCCAACGCCTTTGTTCTGCCGTCCCTGCCCGACCTGCCCATCCTGGCAGCACTGCCCGCGCTACGCGCCGCTTTAGCAACCAACAGCCGCGTGGTGCTGGAGGCCCCGCCCGGCGCGGGCAAAACCACCGTGGTACCGCTGGAGCTGCTGGCCGCCGAATGGCGTAACCCGGAAGATAAAATCTTAGTGCTGGAACCCCGCCAGCTGGCCGTGCGCGGAGCCGCCGCCCGCCTGGCCCAGCTGCTGGGCGAGCCCGTGGGCCGCACCATCGGCTACCGCGTACGGCTTGATAGCAAGGTGAGCAAGGATACCCGCGTCGAGGTCATTACCGAAGGCATTCTCACCCGCATGATTCAGGACGACCCCGCGCTGGAAGGCGTGGCGGCCGTGGTGTTCGATGAATTTCATGAGCGGAGTTTGAACGCCGATTTGGGCCTGGCGCTGGCCCTGGATGCGCAAGCCGTGCTGCGGCCCGAGCTGCGCATTCTCATCATGAGCGCCACGCTGGAGGCCCAGCGGCTGGGGCAGTGGCTGCCCGCGCCAGTGGTATCCTCGGCTGGTTTTCTGTTTCCGATTGACACCCATTACCTCGACCCGCGCCGGGCTTCGGCGCTACCCAACAAACCCAATGAGCGGCTGGCCGAGCTGGTGCCCGCCCAGGTGCGGGCCGCGCTGAACACGCACCCGGAGGGCGACATCCTGGTTTTCCTGCCCGGCGTGGGCGACTTACAGCGCAGCGCCCGCAAGCTGACGGACTCCCTGGCCGATAACATCGACCTGCACCTGCTGCACGGCGAATTGCCGCTCGAAACCCAGGATGCGGCGTTGCGCCCCGCCAAAGCCGGCCGGCGCAAGGTCATTCTCGCCACCAGCATCGCCGAAACCAGCCTCACCATTGAGGGCGTGCGGGTGGTGATTGACGGCGGCTTTGCGCGGGTGCCGCGCTTCGTGCCGCGCACCGGTTTCACTACCCTCGAAACCGTGCCCGTGGCCCGCGCCGCCGCCGACCAGCGCCGGGGCCGCGCCGGCCGCCTCGGCCCCGGCACCTGCTACCGCCTCTGGACCGAAGCCGAGCACCACAACCTGCCCGCCCACCGCCCACCCGAAATCCACACTGCCGACCTCAGCAGCCTGGCGCTGGAGCTAGCCCTGTGGGGCGCGACCGAGCCTGGCAGCTTACGTTGGCTGGATGCGCCGCCCACCGCCGCGTTTGCTCAGGCGCGGGAGCTGCTTTTGAGATTGGGAGCGGTGGCAGGGGATGAGGGTAAGGGGGTAGGAGGGTATGAGGGCGTTGGCGCTGGTTCGTCCGAGTCAACTCCTACCCTCCTACCTTCCTACCCTACTACCCTAAACACCCTAAAACCTACCTCCCACGGCCGGAAACTAGCCGCGCTGGGCCTGCCGCCTCGCCTGGGCCACCTGGTAGTGCGCGGGCAGGAGCTGGGCCACGGCGCGGCGGCGGCTTCCTTGGCGGCGCTGCTGGCGGAGCGTGACCTGCTGCGCTGGGCCTCGCCCACCGATACCCGCCCCGCCCCGCCCGACCTGCGCCTGCGCCTCGAAGCCCTGGCCACGGCCCGTCCGCCCCTGCCCGGCCTGGCCCTGCACCACGCCACGCTGCAGCGCGTGCGCGACGTGGCCCGCAACCTCACCGCCCGCCTGGGCAAAACCGCGAATTCACCCATTCACTCATCTACTCATTCACCCATTGGCCTTCTCACCGCCTTGGCCTACCCCGACCGGCTGGCCCAGCGTGAAACCCCCGACCGGCTGCGCCTCGTGACCGGCCAGCGCGTGAGCCTCAATACCACGGATGTGGACCCGCAGGCCACCTTTTTTGCGGTGGCGCACCTGGCGGGCACGGCCTCGGCCCCACGCGCCATACTGGCCGCGCCGCTGGACCAGGATGAGCTGGAGCTGGCCTTCGCCGACCAGATTACCACTACCGAGGAAGTACGCTACGACCCCACGGCCCAGCGCGTGACCGGCCGCCGCGTGCGCCGTCTGGGGGCGTTGCTGCTGGATGAGAAAGTCATCGGCCAACCCAATCCCGAACTGGTGGCCCGCGCCCTGCTCACGTACTTACAGGAGGCCGGCCTGAGCAAGCTGAACTGGACTGCCGGGGCCCGGCAGCTACAACAGCGGCTGGAATTTCTGCAGCGGCACTTCCCGGCTTCTGAAATCAGCCTGTCAACTGATAACGAACCACAAACAGCTGTGACCTGGCCGGCCTTCGACGATGAAACGCTGACCCAAGAGCTGGCCGACTGGCTCGGCCCGCACCTCACCGGCCTCAAAACGCTGGCCGACGTGCAGCGCCTCGACCTTATGGAGCCGCTGCTGGCCCGCCTGCCCGGCGGCTGGAACCAGCGCCAAGAGCTGGACCGACTGGCCCCGGCCGCACTGGAAGTGCCCAGCGGCTCGCACATCACCCTCGATTACAGCGACCCCGCCGCCCCGGTGCTGGCTGTGAAGCTGCAGGAACTGTTCGGCCTCACCGAAACGCCCACCGTGGCGGGTGGCCGCGTGCCGCTGCTGCTGCACTTGCTTTCGCCCGGCGGCCGGCCGGCCCAGGTGACGCGCGACCTGCGCAGCTTCTGGGAGAAAGGCTATTTCGAGGTGCGCAAAGACCTCAAAGGCCGCTACCCCCGGCACCCCTGGCCCGACAAGCCGATGGAGCACATTCCAACCAAACTGACCAAGAAGCGCTTAGGCCAGTAACGGGTGGTCGGGCCAGTTTGGCTACTCACCGGGAATTTTCGGGTTATTCAGGTAACAATTACGTAATGTGAGGTAACAATTACGTAACTTGAGGGTATGAAACACGTCTCCTCGCTGCTATTGCTGACCTTGCTGGCCGGAACCGGCGCGGCCCGGGCCCAGGGCGGCGGAGCTCCCGTGGGCTGGCTGAAGCTCAGCGCTGATGTGCCCCTGCGGGGCCGCTGGACCCTGTATTCGGAAGTGGAAAGCCGCCAGGGCAATGCCCAGCTGGCCGCCCAGCAGCTCGGGCGCCTGGGGTTCCGGCTGCACCTGGCCCCCAGCCTGAGCCTGACCACCGGCTACGTGCTGGCCGGCAACGACTATGGCCCCGGCGACGGCCCCAAAGCCCCTGAGCACCGCTTTTACCAGGAAGTGGCCCTGGCCGATGTGAGCGGCCCCGTGCGCGCCAGCCACCGCCTGCGCACCGAAGTGCGGTGGCTACGCCCCACGCCCGACGCGGCGTTTCGCTACGCGCCGCGCCTGCGCTACCAGCTGCGGCTGGTGGTACCGCTACGCAAAGGCGGCGCGCTACCCGTAGGCGGCGTGTACGCGGTGGTGGCCGATGAGGTATTTGCCGGCCTCGGCCGGCGCGACGGGACCAGCTTTCTGGAAGAAAACCGCGCCAGCGCGGGCCTGGGCTACCGCATCAGCCGCTTATCTACTATAGAATTAGCCTACCTGAATCAGACCCAGGCCTCGGGCGTAGCCGGGCGGACCCTGGCCCGCAACGCGGTGCAGATGAGCGTGGCTTTCGCGGCTCCCAGCCACCAGGCATTGGTGCGCCGCTGACCGAAAGAGTTGCTAAGATGGATGGAATGACGTACTTCGTTCATCTTATTCTACTCTCATGGCGCATTTCATTTCCCTTCTGCTGATATTATTTTACCCCTATCCTCCTACCCCCGCTTATCAGGCAATTGTGGTAGATGCAACTACCAGTCGGCCATTAGCCAGCGTGAGCGTAGTTGACTTGCGGGGGCAAACCAGTTCCGCTACCGACCAACAAGGCAGATTTAGCTTGCCTGGCCCCGTCGCCCACTTCCGTTTACGCGGCTTGGGCTTCGCGGAACTGGAGGCCACCCGCTCCGCTTTGGCTCCGGGCCAAGTGGATACCCTTCGCCTGTTGCCCGAAGCCATTTTATTATCTGAGGTAAGTGTGCGACCGGCCAAGCCCACCGTACTATCCAGTTTGGGCACTAAAATCGGGAAGTCCCACGGTACCGTTTTGGTACCCGGTGCCCAGTATGGCATTTTGTTTCAGCCAGCGGCTAATCTGCTCCCGGCGGTGGTGCAGCAAATCAGGGTTCGGTTTCAGTTCAATCGGCAATCGCACTCGCTAGTTGGTCGTGTCCGGGTGCGGCTGGTAGCTCCGGAACGCGGCTCGTCCGCGACACCAAGTATGCACGATTTGGTACCCATCGCCGCGACCTACACGGCGGCGGAGCTCGCCGCCCTGCCCGACCATCTGCTCGTGCTGGACCTTTCCGCTTACAATATTCGCCTGCCGGCCACCGGCTTTTTTGTGTTGATTGTCGGGTCCGGAAATAGGTTGACAGCTTTCCCAAAAGATGTCATGAAAACTGAGTTTGAGCCGCGTGTGCGGCGTAGTCAGCGCGACTACAGTTTGCCCTTTAAATTGGCCGTGGTGGGTGAAGT
>NZ_BAABDI010000039.1:0-39985 GCF_039539545.1 Hymenobacter antarcticus
AAACGGCTCAAGGGATTGACACCCTACGAATTTGTTTGTGCGGAATGGCGGAAAAATCCTAGTAGCTTTATTCGAGAACCGACCCACCATACTCCGGGACCATACACCTAGGCGGTCTGACCGGTTGAAGAGACAATTATACCTGAACGATACGGCGCCAACGACAACCGGTCAGACCGCCTAGGGCGGTCAGACCGGGGCGAATGCCCTTTTTTCACACAACCTATTCATGCTTAAAAAATCATTAGAGCTGCTTCGATTGGAAGCGGCTGAAACGGGGGCGAATACCCTCAAGCGTACCCTCAACGGCGTTAGCCTCATTGCCATCGGTATTGGGGTGATTATTGGAGCGGGTTTATTCTCTTTAACCGGGATTGCGGCGGCTAATAACGCTGGGCCGGCCGTCACGCTTTCCTTTATTGTCGCGGCGGTGGGCTGCGCTTTCTCGGCCCTGTGCTACGCCGAGTTTGCCGCGATGGTGCCCGTTTCGGGTTCGGCCTACACGTATTCTTACGCCACCATGGGCGAGCTGTTCGCCTGGATTATTGGTTGGGACTTGGTGCTCGAATACTCGGTGGGGGCGGCCACGGTGGCCATCAGCTGGTCGCAGTACCTCATCAAATTCCTGAGCAAATACGGCCTGCACATTCCGGCGCAGCTAGTAATGTCGCCCTTTGAAAAGGCCACGCTGGCCGATGGCAGCACTGTTTCGGGCTATGTAAACGTGCCGGCCATGCTCATCGTGCTGGCCATTACGGCCGTCGTCACGCGGGGCACTAAGGGCTCGGCGTGGTTCAATGCGCTGGTGGTGGCCCTGAAAGTGTCCGTGGTGCTGGTGTTTATCGCGCTGGGCTGGCAGTACATCGACCCGGCCAACTACCAACCCTACATTCCGGCCAATACCGGCACGTTTGGCGAGTTCGGCCTGAGCGGGATTTTGCGCGGCGCGGGCGTGATATTTTTCGTCTTCATCGGCTTCGACATCGTGGCCACGATGGCGCAGGAAACCAAGAACCCGCAGCGCAATATGCCCATTGGCATCCTTGGCTCGCTGGCGGTTTGCACGGTGCTGTTCGTGCTGTTCGGGCACGTCCTCACGGGCCTGGCCAACTATACGGAGTTCAAGAACAGCGCCGCGCCGGTGGCCATTGCCATCGAGAAAACGCCCTACGCCTGGCTTTCGTCGGCGGTGATATTGGCCATTCTCATCGGCTACACGTCCGTGATTCTGGTGGATTTGCTGGGGCAGTCGCGGGTGTTTTTCGCCATGTCGAAAGACGGGTTGCTGCCGCCGGTATTCTCCCGGCTGCACCCGAAATTCAACACTCCATTTCAGTCCAGCTTGCTCCTGGGGCTATTTATCGCGCTGTTTGCGGGCTTCGTGCCCATCTCCGTGGTGGGCGAAATGACGAGCATCGGCACGCTGCTGGCCTTCGTGATGGTGTGCCTCGGCGTGCTCATCATGCGCAAAACCAACCCCGATGCGCCCCGGCCGTTCCGCACGCCGTGGGTGCCGCTGGTGCCCATTCTGGGCATGCTCGTGTGCCTCGTAATGATGGCCTCACTGCCCTGGGAAACGTGGTTGCGGCTCATTGTGTGGCTGGCGCTGGGCATGATTATCTACTTCGGCTACGGGAAGAAGCACAGCAAGCTGCGGCAGGCACAGGCGGGGAACCTCACCCCCTGACCCCCTCTCCTGCGGAGAGGGGGCACCGGTCATGCCCCTATCGAAAACCGTCTGGCTCCCCCTCTTTTTTGGAGAGGGGGCCGGGGGGTGAGGTTACCCTCAATGCGTAGTCAGCCCGTTCGCGTCCAAATCATCCGCATCCCGCAGGCGGAACAGGCTGCCTTCCAGGTCCACGATGGTATCGGCGCGGCCGGGGGTGGGGGTGGGCGGGCTGGGGCGCTGGGCCTGCTTATAGACATCGACGGCCCCGTGCGCGGCCAGTGCGGCGCGGGCCCGGTTGGCGTGGTCGTTGGTGGCGGCCAGCACGGTTAGCACGGCGCTATCGGCGTGGGTGGCGGCAATGTGGGCCTGGGCGTCGGCGTTCTCGTTGCCGGCGAACAGGTTGGTGAAAAACCGTACCACGCCTTCCTCAAATGATTCGGCCGGGGCATTGGTTTCGGGGATGTGCTGGGCCCGGAGGGTGTCCTGGGTAGCCAGGTTCAGGGAGCTGCGCTCGAAGCCGGACGCCAGCAGCTGCTCAATGGCCTGCTGGGCTTCGATGGTGCTGTTGAATAAGCCTACGACGGTCTGGGCCATGATGCGGGAGGGGAAATATCGGGTGACGGGAGACAAGTGCCCACCCACCTACCGGGGCGGAACGGGGGCGGTGTAATGGGGTGCGCCGCTGCCTTCGGTACGGCCCGGTCTCCGGCAAGTTGCGCCGGGCCGGGCGGTAGGGAATCCGGAAATCCGCCCTACCTTTTGCCCATACTTCACCTAACCCCCACACCTACTGCATGGCCCAGCCCAAATACGCTGCCCGTTTCGAGAATTTCTTCGCCAACCTGCGCCTCAACCGCGACCAGTTTGCCGACATGGCCGCCTTCACGCTGCAAGCCCTGCAGGAAGGCAAAACCGCCCACAAAGCCGTGGCCGACCCCCTCGAAGTGGCCCTCACCGACTACCGCGCCACCCACACCAGCCAGCTGTCCGGCGAAGGCCAGGCCAGCACCATCACCCTGGCCCAGGCCCTGGCCGACTTCAAGGCCTACGTGAAAAAGACGGAGCGCAAAGTCATCATCCCCGCCTACGACGAGGGCAGCCCCGACCTGCTGTTCATCTTCCCCAAGGGCCGCTCGGGCCTCACCAAGCGCAACCAGACCGAGGTAGAGGATGCCTTCACCGCCTTCCTCGACGCCCTCGATGCCCGGCCCACCGCCTTCACCTCGCCCGTGCGCACCGAGGGCCGCGCCGTGCTGGCCGCCCTCTCGGCCGCCCTGAAGCGCGCCGATGGCATGGCCAAAACCGCCGGCACCCAGCGCATCGACCTGCACGACGGCCGCGAGGCTACCTGCGTGGCCCTGTTCCGCGCCTACGCCACCCTGCTGGCCGAACACGCCGAAAAGCCGGGCAAAGTGGCCCCGTTCTTCGACTTCAGCAACGCCCTGATTTCTAAATCCGGCGGCCCCAAATTGCCTAAATCCGCCAAATCCGCTTAAGAAACTTGCGTTTCTTAAGGAGTAAAAAAGCCCATGGTACGCGTATATCATGGGCTTTTCCACATCCGGAGCCATTGCTCCGGTCTGACCGCCCTACAGCAGTTTCCAAGTCCATGTACAGAGTTAAAAGTTGAGAGTTAAAAGTTAAAAATCAGACGTATTGGGTTTTAACTTTTAACTCTCAACTTTTAACTGTTTTAAAAAATGTACACTGACTCGGAAACTGCTCTAGGCGGTCTGACCGGTTGAAGAACCCCCGATTTTGCCCTCCCGACGACCGGTCGGACCGCCTGGGACGGTCAGACCGGAGCAACGACCCCAGATGTGGGTAAGGACAAGGGTACGCGCGTACCACGGGCTTTTTCGTGCCAAAACGGGCTTGGTACGCGCGTACCAAAGGCTGCGCCGTGCTGCGAAAGCAGTAGTGCGCGCGTCCCACCGGCTTCGCACGGTGGGAGAGGAGCAGTACGCGCGTACTGAGGGCTCCGCGCCGTTGAAATGCTCGTGGTACGCGCGTACTACGGGCTTCGCCGTACCGAAACGGGCCTGGTATGCGCGTACCCCGGTCGGTAAACATTTTCGACTACGGGTGGCGCGGTAGAGCCGGGGCAATCACCTTGTTTAAATCAGCTTGTCTGCGAAACTCACAAGTCCTTAATCGGGGCCACCTACTTTTGTCCTCTTCCCGCTGAACCATTGGATAGCCAGAACAGTTGGACGCTCAATTACCGAATTTCCATGAAAAATACCTTATATCCCGACCTGATTCCATCATACGAACACGAGCGCCTGGCCGCGCTGAAACCGTATCAGGTGCTGGGCACGCCGGGCCAGGGCCCCTTCAATGAATTCGTGAGCGTGGTGGCCAAGCTCTTTGATGTGCCCATCGCCCTGATTTCGCTGGTGCGCGAAGACGACGTCGTGTTCGTCGGCAACGAGGGCATGCCCGAAGCCTCCATCGTGCCCCGCGAAGACAGCATGTGCTCGGTGGCCATTCTCAACGATGGGCTCACCGTGTTCGAGGACATCCCGGCCCAGCCCTGCACCCTGGTCAACCCCTACGTAGCGCAGGATATGCGCCTGGGCTTCTATGCCGGGCAGGCCCTGCGCACGCCCAATGGCCAGGCCCTGGGCAGCCTCTGCGTTATCGACCGCCGCCCCCGCCGCCTTTCCCCGGCCGAGGGCGAGCTGCTGACCCAGCTGGCCCTGGTGGCCCAGGACCTGCTGGCCCTGCAAGCCGCCAACGCCACCGGCACCGCCCTGACGCCCGCCCTGCAAGTCCGCCTCGACGGCCTGTTGCAGCAGTCGCTCACCCGCCTCCACACCCTGGCCGAGCTAAACGCTATGGACCACGCCCCCGATGCAACCGATGCCGAGCGCTACACCGCTTCCCGCCTCGACGAGGCCACCTACCTGGCCCAGACCCTGCACCGCGAGCTGCAAGCCGCCCTGGTAGCATAAGCTTTAGCTTGTGCCGAGCGGAGCGAGTACCACCCGAGGCCGGGTACTCGCTCCGCTCGTCACAAGCTTTCGCTTACACGACAGTGCAATCGACCTTTTTGCGCCGTATTTTTGTTGATTCCAGACGCCGAAATCAATCTGCGTAATCCGATTAATCAGCGAGAATCAGTGATAGTTTGCATTGCCGAAAAGCCCAGCGTGGCCCGTGAAATTGCCACCGTGCTGGGTGCCACCCGCCGCATGGACGGCTACATGGAAGGCAACGGCTACCAGGTGACCTGGACCTTCGGGCACTTCTGCCAGCTCAAGGAGCCCGACGACTACCAGCCCGAATGGAAGCGCTGGAACCTGCACAACCTGCCCATGATTCCGGACTCGTTCGGCATCAAGCTCATGCGGCGCGACGAGGGCGTGGTGAAGCAGTTCAACACCATTAAAAAGCTGGTGAGCGAGGCCACCGAAGTCATCAACTGCGGCGATGCCGGGCAGGAAGGGGAGGTGATTCAGCGCTGGGTACTGATGGAGGCCAAGTGCCGCAAGCCGGTGAAGCGCCTCTGGATTTCGTCGCTGACCGAGGAGGCCATCCGCCAGGGTTTCCAGAATCTGCGCGAGGCTAAGGAATTCGACAGCCTCTACCAGGCCGGCAAGAGCCGCGCCGTGGGCGACTGGCTGCTGGGCCTGAACGCCACCCGCCTTTTCACCCTCAAATACACCACCTACCAGGACAAGCAGCTGCTCAGCATCGGGCGCGTGCAAACCCCCACGCTGGCCCTGCTGGTGGAGCGCTGGCACGAAATCCAGAACTTCCGGCCCGAGCCCTACTGGGTACTGCGCACCGAGTACCGGGGCACGATGTTCAGCCACATGGCCGCGCCCGACAAGGCCAAAGACGCCGACGCCGCGCCCGACAACAAGGCCCGCCTGCGCGCCCTGGGCTATTTCGTGACCGAGGAGGAAGCGCAAGCAGCGCTGGAGCAGGTGCGTCCCGCCCCGCTGCGCGTGACCGACGTGGAGATTAAGAAAGGCCGCGAGTCCCCGCCCCGCCTCTTCGACTTGACCTCGCTGCAAGTGCAGTGCAACAACCAGCTGAGCCTCTCGGCCGAGGACACGCTGAAAATCGTGCAGGCGCTGTATGAGAAGAAAGCCGTGAGCTACCCGCGCGTCGATACTACGTTTCTGCCCGACGACCAGTACCCGAAAATCCCCGGCATCCTGCGCGGCATCGGCTACGACGCGCTGACCAAGCCGCTGCTGGCGACCAAGATTCCCAAGACGCCCAAGGTTTTCAACAACAACAAAGTCACCGACCACCACGCCATTATTCCGACCGGCGCGGCGGGCCCCGGCGGCGGCATGGAAACCAGCGTGTACGACATCATCGCGCGCCGCTTCATCGCCGCTTTCTACCCCGACTGCGAAGTGAGCAACACCACCGTGCTGGCCGAAGCCGCTGAGCGCCCCTTCCGGGTGCGCGGCCGCCAGATTCTCAACCCCGGTTGGCGCGTAGTCTACGGCAACCCCGAGGAGCAGCAGGCCCCGAAACCAGCCCAAGCACCAAGCACCAACAACCAAGCACCAGAAGAGGACGACGCTGTTTCCACCGTGCTGCCCAGCTTCGTAAAAGGTGAAAGCGGCCCCCACGAGCCCCGCCTCGACAGCAAAACCACCCAGCCGCCCAAGGACTACACCGAAGCCACGCTGCTGCGCGGCATGGAAACCGCCGGCCGCAACATCGACGATGAGGAGCTGCGCCAGGCCATGAAGGAAAACGGCATCGGCCGCCCCAGCACCCGCGCCGCCATCATCGAAACGCTGTTTAAGCGCAACTACATCAAGCGCGAAAAGAAGCGCATTATCCCCACACCCACGGGGGTGGAGCTGATTGGCCTGATTCGAAATCCGACCCTGAAATCGGCGGAGCTCACGGGCCAGTGGGAGCACAAGCTCCGGCAGATTGAGCGCGGCGAGCTGTCGTCGGAAAACTTTCTGGGCGAGCTAAGCAGCCTGGTGCGCGAGATGGTGCAGGAAGTGAAGCAGGACAACCGGGGCCGCATGGTAACCTCGGGCAGCGCGGAGTTGGAGTTAAAAGTTAAGAGTGAAGAGTTAAAAGTTGGGGACGGAAAAAGCAGAACTAAAACTCCTAACTCTTCACTTTTAACTTTTAACTCACCACCCCCCGGTGGGGGGCTCGGCTACTGCCCGGCCTGCAAAACCGGCCACGTCGTGCGCGGCAAAACGGCCTTTGGCTGCGTGCGCTTCCGCGAAGGCTGCACCTTTCGCCTGCCCGCCGAAATCCACGGTAAAAAGCTCAGCGACCCGCAGGTGAAAGCGCTGCTGGCCAAAGGCCGCACGCCCATACTGAAAGGCTTTATCGGGGCCGAGGGCCAGAAGTTCGACGCCGCCATCGGCCTCGATACCGCCTTCCAGCCCATGCTGCTGCAAGTGGCCGACAGCAAGCCCGGCGCGGCCCCCGAGTCGGGCCAGATTCCGTGTCCGGTGTGCAAGCTCGGCACCATGCTCAAGGGCAAAGCGGCCTACGGCTGCTCCCGCTTCCGCGAGGACTGCCAGTTCCGGGTGGCCTTCGAGTGGGGTGGCAAAGCCCTCACCGAAACGCAGCTCAAGCAGTTGCTGCGGCGCGGCGAAACGGGCGTGATTAAAGGGTTCCTCTCGGGCAAAACCGGCAAGAAGTACGATGCCGCGCTGAAGGTGGAAGAGGGCCGCGTGGTGCCGGTGTTTGGGTAAGCCGGGGCGGTGTGCTCAGCGATTAATCCGATAATTCAGCTTCAGGCTAAAGTTGTTGTGCCGGCCCAGGTCGGTGGCGTAATAGGGCTCCAGGCTAAGGTCGGAACGGCCGGGCAGGCGCAGCAGGGCACTCACAAAGCCCAGGTTGGAAGTAGGCTGATGGGGCGAGTGGGCATACCCGACCAGCAGGCTGGGGCCGTCATTCATGCCCAGACCCGAGCCCAGCCCGAAGCGCGTGGTGTAGGCCCCCAGCGCGTTTTCGGCTCCGTAGCAAAAATCGGCCTGCCCAAATAGCACTGACGGCTTGCCCATTCGAATCATGACCTCCGGCATCAGCCAGGTACCTTCCTGCGAATTGCCGTCGTCGAAGTAGCTGAAGTAGCCCAGGCTGCCCATGTGCAGGCCAAATCGCAGGTCGCGGGTGAGCCAGCCATCATCCCGGTGGGCTTGCTTGAAGATGTGCACGTCGACCAGGGGCCGGCGCATGGTCGTGTCGCGGTCGGTGATGGACATGGAGCCGCTAGAGCCGTCGGGGTCGGGCAGGGGCTGCATGGCAATGCGCTGCTCGCCCACCCACACCCCGCCGCCCCAGGTGCTGCGCGAACCCGATGCCCGCTCTGTTTCAACCGCCACCTCACCGCCCACCGCCCGCACGCCCTGCTGCAAGGCCAGCCGCTGGCTGCCGCTACACCCAGAGTTGCTGTAGAGGATATCCTGCTCCACCTCGTGGTGGTTGCCCAGCACGCCCCCGGTCAGAATGGTGGTGCGCCGGGGGCCCGTGCTGTCGGCCAAAGGGCGTTGGGGAGCCGGGGCCTGCGCGGTGGTCAGCAGCACGGCCCCGGCCAGCACCAGGCTGAGTGGCAGGCCCACCAGGCGCGGGCCCCCGACGTGCAAAGTGGCCAGGGCGGCACTGGCTTCGGCCACCAGCACCGTCAGCAGCAGGGCGCGCACCACCAGCATCTCAGGCAGCGTGAGGGCGGAGCGACCCAGCAGGGCCGTGAGGACCAGCATGGCCAGCACCACGGTCAGGGTGCGCCCCGGCCCCGCTACCACAGCAGGCTCCGCCGGGGCCAGGGCCGTGGTCGGGCCGCTCCGGCGCACGCGCCAGGCCCACGCGCCCAGCAGCAGCAGCCCCACGGGCAATAGCACCAGCTGCAAATCCAGCCAGTGGCCGCCCAGCCCCGCATGCACCGTGCCCGCCACGGGCTCGCCGGCCGGGTCGCGCCAAAAAGTCTGCGCGAAGCGCCCCAGCAGCAGCAGGCTCCCTTGCAGCAGTAGCCACGAGCCCACCGGCCAGCGCCGCCGCCGCACGGCCAGCAATACGCCGGCCACGGCCGCGCACAGCAGCAGGGCCAGCAGCTGCGTGGGCACTATCGGCAGGCTGTGGGCCGCCGTGGTCGGCAGCAGCCCCGCCTGCACCTGCGCCGCCCACGGCAGCGTGCCAGCGGCATAAGTCAGCCCCCACGCTTCGGTAGTGGGCAGCCCAAAGCAGCAGCCCGTGAGCACGCAGCCCACGCACTGCACCACCAGCGCCCCGCACAGCGGCAGAGCCAGGGCATCGAGCACCGCCCACCCGAGGCCCAGCCAGCGCCGGAGCGCCAGCACGGCCAGCGTGGCCGCCAGGCCGCCGCCCAGAATGGAACGGGCTGAGCCGGTGTGGGCATCGCTGAACAACACGCTGCCCCATTCCCCCACGGGATGGGTAATCAGCTTGGTGCCCAGAATGAGGGCTAAGCTGCCGGCCGCCACCAGCGTCAGCCAGGGGCGTAGCGGGAAGCCCCGCCGCCAGCCTTCCACCAGCAGCAACAGCACATTGGTGAACGTGGCCAGCAGGTAAAACGAGGTGTAGTAGTCGTGGTCAGGCGCGTAGGGGAGGGTCATGGGCAGTTGCAGTGGGGCGGGCTCCGCGAATTAGGAAGCCCAAACCTACCAGCCAACGCCGCCTGCGTGCAACACGAACTTTGGTGTTATCAGACTTCTATCTACTGTAGAATACAGGTGTAAGATGTTGATAATTAAATTTGAACACCTGAAAAATCAGGCGTTTCAATGTCATCAGACTCCACCAGTCCGACCAGCCCGACTGCCTGCCCGATTACGCCACGGCCGATTCTCCATAATGCACCAGATTCTTCACCATTCCCTTGAAAATGATGCCGTGGAAGGGCAGCACCGCATACCAGTACAGCCGCCCGGCCAAGCCGCGCGGGCGGTAGGCGGCCAGCTGCTCCACGGCGTGCGTGCCGTCGGGTTGGTCCAGGATGCGGAATTGCAGCCAGGCCTCGCCGGGTAGCTTCATTTCGGCATAGAGCAGGAGGCGATGGCTGGCTTTGTCGGCCACCAGTACGCGCCAGAAATCGAGGGGGTCGCCGGCGCGCAGGCGGCTGGGCGAGCGGCGGCCCCGGCGCAGGCCCACGCCGCCTACCGCCTTATCCAGCAGCCCCCGGATACGCCAGAGCCAGTCGGTTTTGTACCAGCCCCGGTCGCCGCCGATGCGCCAGATATTGTCCAGCACCTCCGCCTCCGGCCGGGTGAAGGGCAGGAGCTGACGGTCGAAGAACATGCCGTTTTTGGGAATCTGAATGGCATCCATGTAGTTCTGGCGCATGGTGCCGGAGCTCAGCGCATCGGACCAGGAGCTCACGACTTCGTTCTGCTCGATGCGCTGGAAGGCCAGCGCCAGGGCGGCCCGATAGTTCATGCACGCGTGCGGAATCACGGCGCTGATGCTGTTTTTCGGGTCGCAGATGGTGTCGTTCTTCAAGCTCTCGACCAGGCTTTGGGCCAGGGAAAACGTGGTGCTCGTGACCAGATACAGCCACCACGACGAGAGCCGGGGCGTGAGCACGGGCACCGTCACAATCCAGCGTTTGTAGCCGCGCTCGGCGGCCAGCCCCAGCAGCATCTCACGGTAGGTGAGCACGTCCGGCCCGCCCACATCGAAGGCCCGCCCCAGGCAAGCCGGGTTGTCCAGCACTTCGGTGAGGTAGAACATGATGTCGCGGATGCCGATGGGCTGGCAGCGCGAGTTCAGCCAGCGCGGGGTCACCATCACGGGCAGCTTCTCGACCAGGTCGCGAATAATTTCAAACGAAGCCGACCCCGAGCCGATGATAATACTGGCCCGCAGCACCGTGAGCGCGGCTTTGGTGGCTTGGCCCAGCACGTTTTCGACGGCACGGCGCGAGCGCAGGTGCAGGCTCAGGTCGTGGTCGTTGGCGATGCCGGAAAGGTAGATGACCTGCCGGGCGGTGGTGGTATCGAGGTACTGGATAAAGTTGTGGGCCGACTGCTGCTCCTGCTGGAAAAAGTCTTCACTGCCGCCACTCATCGAATGCACGAGGTAATAGGCCGCGTCGATATCGGTGGGCGTGGCGGCCAGGGTGCGGGGGCGCAGCAGGTCGCCTTTGGTCACCGTTACCTGGGCGTGCTGGGCCTCGGGCAGCGTTTCGGGCAGCGAAAAGCGGCGCGGGTCGCGCACGAGACAGACTACGTCGTGGCCGGCGGCTACCAGCAGGGGCAACAGGCGCTGGCCAATGTAGCCGGTGGCCCCAGTGAGAAGGATTTTCATGCGGCTGATGGGGAATTGCTGGGAAAAACGTCCTGCTGAGTTGAGCTTGTCGAACCGAAGGTCGGCGAAGCCAGGCAGGACGTGCTTATTTCTCAACGGTTAAGGTTCGTGGTTGTTTCCGGCTGCTGGGTAAATGCGCCCGGCAACTCCCGCAGCCTCAGTCGCCACGCAGCATCTTTTCCCCATGAAACATGTCCTGCAACTCCTCGCCGCCGGCCTGCTGCTGGCCCCCGCCGCCCAGGCCCAAACCAAGCTCACCATTCCCCCGTTGAGCCCGGCCACGCACATTCGCCAAAGCTTCTCCACGTCGTACATCGACCTGACGTATTCGCGCCCCTCGCTACGGGGCCGGGTGGCTTTCGGCAACCTCGTGCCCAACGGCACGGTGTGGCGCACGGGGGCCAACACCATCACCAAAGTGCGGTTTGGGGAGGAAGTGAAAATCAACGGCCATGCGGTGCCGGCCGGCGCTTACGCCCTGCTCGCCATCCCCGATGCCAGGGAGTGGACCTTCATCCTGAACCGCGACACGGCCCAGTGGGGCACCTATGAGTACAAGCAGGCCCTCGACGTGCTCCGCGTGAAAGCCAGGCCCACCAGGCTGGCGGCCGCCGTCGAAACCATGTCGCTGACCGTGGAAAACCTCCGGCCCGCCTCCGCCGACCTCGTCGTGACCTGGGACCGCACCCAGGTGGCGCTGCCCATCGTAGCCGACCCCGACCGCATCGTGATGGGCCAGATTGAGCAGGCCATGCAGGGCGAAAAGAAGCCCTACATCACCGCCGCGCAGTACTACTTCAACACCGGCAAAGACCTAACGCCCGCCCTGGGCTGGGTCGACGAAGCCATCAAGGCCAACCCCAGCTACTACGGCTACTATTGGAGAGCCAAGCTGCTGCAGAAGCAGGGCAAAAACAAAGAAGCCATCGAAGCCGCCAATAAGTCGTTGGAACTGGTGAAAGCCGATAAAAACGACGTGTCGCGCACCGAGTATATGCGTTTGAACCAAGAGGTGCTAGCTGCGGCTGGGGCGAAGAAATAAGCGGCGCTATTTCCTCTTCAGTGAGTCAAACAGGCTCCGTGCAATTTTGCACGGAGCCTGTTTGACTCACTGAAGAGCGACATGGAAGAAGCGGCACTATTAGCGAAAAGGCAACGGGCTACTTGAGTTGTGTGA
The DNA here is from genome assembly GCF_039539545.1 of Hymenobacter antarcticus. Classification (NCBI taxonomy): domain Bacteria; kingdom Pseudomonadati; phylum Bacteroidota; class Cytophagia; order Cytophagales; family Hymenobacteraceae; genus Hymenobacter; species Hymenobacter antarcticus. The sequence goes on from NZ_BAABDI010000039.1 coordinate 12,117, forward strand.
GATGGCTGGTGCAGCGGTTGTATTCCTGCACTAATTTAATCAGGTTCGCCTCGCTGAATTTCCCCGTGATGGCGGGTGCCGACGTGCAGTCGCTGAAAAGACTGGTCAAGTCACTACGGAACGTATTTGCCTGCAACAAGTAAGGCGGACGGGTCAGATTCGCCGTGGATTCGACGTAGTAATACAGTAATGAAAATTGATTGGAATAGACTTCGTCCGTATTATTAGTGAATAGATTGTAGGAACTGCGATACAGGTTGGCCTGGCCTTGCGCTAATGGCTCAAGCAGCAGGCGTAAGGTATCGCGGCGCATGGTGGGCAGCATTTTTCGCACCACGTACTTCTTGCCACCCGTCAGGCCAAGTCCGCGCAATAGCTTTACCGAGTAGAATGCCTCGGCAGCGGTTTTTCCATCCGTGCGGAAGATAACCCCACGGGCCACCGTACTACGCGTGGGCGCCACCAACAAGCCGCGGAGGGTATCGCCCCGTTGCAGCACCAGATAGCCCGGTTGAAACCGCTGCTGCGCCTGTACCGCAGAAAAAGGTGCCACCCCAAATAGCAAAAACAACAATACTGAGTAACAGCGCATGTCCAGTTAAATTAGTCAATTATCGTCCCACCACCGGCAGCACGGCCACGCTCTCGTGCCCGGCGGCATCCACGCTGGCCACGCCGAAGATGAAGTTGTCTTTGCTGATGGGCAGGTCGGCGGTGGTGCCGGCCATGGGGTAGCGCTGCTGCCACTGGGGGGCGCTGGTTTCGCGCACCAGCACCACGTAGCTGGCGGGCTTGGGGCCGGTGGCGGGGGCCTGCCAGCGCAATTGGGTGCGGTTGGTGAGGTCGGCGGTGAGGACTTCGACCTTGGTCGGGGCGGCGGGAGCCAGGGCCAGGCTGGCCATGGTGGCGAGGTTGATGCCGGCGTTACGGCGCAGGTAAGCGAAATCCACGCCTTCGGTTACGTCGCCGTAGGCGCGGCCTTTTTCGGTGCGCAGGTCCTGGTGCTGGTGGGTGTAGTCCTCGTTCATCTCGGTGAAGCGGACGGCAGCGAAGCCCTGCTGATTGAACGGCGTGTGGTCGCCGCCGCGCAGGAACCGGTCGGGGCGGTATTCAAGCACGACCTGGTGGCCCTTGCCATAAAGCTGCCCGGTGCGCTGGGCATAGCGGGCCAGCTGGCGGCTGATGCCATCGTTCTCGGAGCTGAGCTGGCGGCGCTGCTTGGCCTGCTCCGGCGTTTCGTTGGCCGGCACGCCTTCGCTGAACACGCGTAGCCGCGTGGCGTCGTTGATGACCGGGTCGAAGCCGTGGGAGTTACCCACGATGTCGTTGTTGAGCATGGCAATCAGGTTCCAGCCTTCTTTTTTGGCGCGCTCGGCCAAATGTCCCGAGCCGTAGAGGCCCTGCTCTTCGCCCTGCACGGCCACAAACTTGAGGGTGCAGGGGAATTTCTGGCCCGCCAGCACCCGTGCCAGCTCCATCACCAGCACGGTGCCGGAGCCGTCGTCGTTGGCCCCGGGGGCATCGGCAGTGGCGTTCATCACGTCGCTCACGCGCGAGTCGATGTGGCCGCTCACCAGGATAATTCGGGTGTCGGTGGGGTCGGTGCCGGGCAGGGTGGCCAGCACGTTGGCCATGAGCACGGGCTTGTTGATGCGGCGGCCGTCAGGCTTCACCGTGAAGGTGTCCATCTCCACAATCAGGCGGCTGCCCCCGGCTTTGCTGTATTTCAGGAACTCATCGCGCACGTAGTTGCGGGCCGCGCCGATACCCCGGGTGGGGCTCTGGGTGTCGCTCAGGGTGTGGCGCGTGCCGAAAGAAACCAGCTTGCGAATATCCGCTTCCAGGTTTTTGGCCGAAATTTCATCGACCAGCTTTTGGATTCGGGGGTCGGCCGGCGGCAGGAGCGGGGCGGGCTTGGTTTGGGCCAGCGCGGCGAATGGCGCGAGGAGTAGGAGTGCAGCGAGTTTCATGCGGGGAAGGTAGGGATGATAGATGGAAGCCGCTTGTGACTCCCCTCCTTACCAAGGAGGGGATGTTTGGCTGAAAGCCAAATGGGGGTGGTTGTGGGCGCAGGCACTATTTGGCAGAAAAAACCACTGCCGGTGCATTCGCCACAACCACCCCCGTTTCAGCTGTGCTGAAACATCCCCTCCTTGGTAAGGAGGGGAGTCTATTGTTGTGTTTATTTCTTATAAAACGGCTCAATCGTGCGGAAATACGGGTTCACGCCTTCGTCCGACGTCTTATCCAGCAGCATCAAATCCACGAACTGGAAGCCGGTGGTGCGGCCTTCGAGCACGGGGCCGAGTTCCTGCATGAAGCTGGGGTCGGGGCTGGTGCTTTCGAAAGCCAGCAGCAGGCGCGGCACCTCGGGGTTGGCGTCGAGCTGCATCTGGGCCAGGAAGGCGGTTTCGATGTGCGGCTGCGTGGCGGCCCAGGCCGCAACGGCCTCGGCCACGGCCGTGGGGTAGTCGGCGGGCTGGCTCAGCAGCACCTGGGCATCGCCGCCGGCGGGCGAGAGCGGGCCGGTGAGCTGCCCGGCGAGTAGGGCGGCCAGCTCATCCTTGGGCAGGATTTTGCCGGCGGGCGAGAAGGGATTCAGGACGCAGTCCTGGCCCTGCACCATGTTGAAGAAAGCGTGGCCGGGCAGGCGCACGTAGGGCATGGGGTTGTTTTCCACGCCGCCATCGGTGAGGCGGGAAGGCGAGGAGAAGATGGGCAGCTTGCCATCGGCGAGGATTTGGAGCTGAATTTCCTGGCCTTCGGCGAGGATTACTTCGCCGGGCTCAATGCCTTCGGCGGGGGCCAGAATCATCAGAATTTCTTCCTGCAACAGGGCCTGGTAGAACGCGGGACGGGCGTTTTCATCGGTGGCGGCCAGCAGCAGGAGCTGCTCCAGCACGTTCTCGGGCTCGAAGGGGAACGGCTCGGGCTGGGGCGGCATAAAGTCCGATGGCATCATGGGAATGCCGGGTTCGGGTGGGGCCGTGAATTTGGCTCCCTGGTAGCGGGGGCCATCGGGGGCCGGCCTGGCGGCCGGCGTGCCGGCTGGCGTGCCGGCTGGCGTGGTGGGGGTGGCCGGAGCGTCGCCGGGTTTATTTTTCAGGAAATCAAACAGGCCCATAGGAAATGAGAATACGAGTGGAGTTGGACGCGCAATCTACGGCAAAAAGCGCGGTTGGCAGGGGTGAAATGGACGAAAATGCGGTATCCAGAACGTTTTAGCATGAGCTGCATGACGTTCCGCAGGGCCTGTCAATGGCGGTGCGGCTCGGCTGCGGGCGGCACCCGGCAGGAATCCAGCGCCGTTTGCACGTCGCGGATGGTGCGGGGCTTGCTCTCGTTGCCCCAGTGGCTTTCAATGTAGTTCAGCAGGTTGGTGAGCTGGGCGGTGCTCATGGTTTTGTTGCCGGGCATAATGTTGTGGTAGCCAATGCCGTTCACGACAATGACTTCGTTCTGGCCATTGCGCAGCAGGCAGGGCAGCTCGGCGCGGTGGTCCACCAGGTAGTCGGACCCGGCGATGGGCGGGATAAGGCGCGCGAGGCCCTGGCCCTGCTCGCCGTGGCAGCTGGCGCAGTGCAGGGCATACAGCTTTTCGCCCTGGTGGCGGTTGTTGCTGAAGCAGCCGGGCAGGACGGTAATCAGCAGCGCCACCAGGCCTAAAATGAGCGAGCGGGGCGGCATCTACTTCGTGGCTACGCCCGATTTGCGGGCATCAATCTCGGCCAGCAGGATGGGCAGCTCCACGAAGAGACGCTCTACTTCCTTGGCATTGAGGCTGTCGTAGAGGCCGCGGATGTGGCCCTGGTCATCCACCAGCGCGAAGGTGCCGTTGTGGGCGAACCCGCCGGGGGCCTGCTTATCGGGCAGGGCGGCGGTGAAGTAGGATTTAGCCAGCTGAAATACCGTGTCCTTGGCCGTGGGCTCGCCGTGGGCCCCGGTGGTAGCAAAGTGCCAGCGGGCCGCATCCGTAATGCCCAGGCGCTGGGCGTAGTCCTTGAGCACCGGAATGGTGTCGTGGGCCGGGTCGATGGTGTGCGAGAGGAAGACGATGCGCGGGTCGTTGGCGTACTTGGTGTACACTTTCAGCAGCTCGCCCTGCATTTTGGGGCAGATGCCGGGGCAGGTAGCGAAGAAGAAATCGGCCACGTAGGCCTTCCCGGCAAAGGTTTGGTTGGTAATGACCTGCCCGGCCTGGTTAACGAGGCGGAAGCGGGGCACGGTGGCAAACACGGTGTCGGCAGGCCCACCATCGGCGCGGGGGCGCACGTCGCGCTCGCCCATAATGGGCAGCTTGGCGGCCTCCTTCGGGGGCTCGGTGCAGGAAGTGGTGAGCAGGGTGGCGGCCAGCGTGGGCAGCAGCAACAGGCGTTTGAGCATGATTTACTTAGAAGAAGCGGGGTGCTGACTGATAAACAGCGCAGCCGAGTCTATCGTTGCGCGGTACTGCCGCCGCACGCCGGCCAGCACCTGCTGCTGCTGCTCGAAATAGGCCAGGCGGGCGGCGGGCGTGGCCGTGCTGTCGGGCGCTTTGTACTGGTGCATCCAATCCATCATCGCGGCATCGGCGGCCAGCAGGCCCCGCACGTAGGGAGGGGCGGCCGGGGAGTGGGTGGCCGAAATCCGGGCCTTGAGCGAATAGAGCTGGTCGGTTTGGGCCATCAGTGAATCGTGGCGGGCCATGACGGCCATTTCGGCGGCGGCGGCCGGAGTGGGAGGGCCCTGCTCGGCAATGGGCTTATCGGGGGCGGCGCAGGCGGCGAGCAGCGCGCCGATGGCCATCAGGGCCCCGCGAAGGGCATTTGTGGGAATGTTTTTCACGACCCAAAGGTACGTTCGACGGGCGGGCCGCGCCGTTGGGGTGGAGGGTAGGAAAGGGAGGAGGTAGCTTGGAAAAAGGGTGAAAATCAACACAGCAGTCACTTTCGGGTTGGTGTAAGAAGTTAAAAGTTGAGAGTTAAAAGGTAAAATACCGATAGCATGAATTTTAACTTTTAATTCTCAACTTTTAACTCCTTACAAAGACACCAGAACGACGCTGGTTTCAGTCAGTTTTAAAGGCTTGTGCGTAGTACCCGACGCACGCTATTTCTTCCACCTGCTTCTTTTTCTGACTTATGAAAACCCGCCAACTGGGCCGCTCCGGCCCCACTGTTTCGGCCCTCGGCTTAGGCTGCATGGGCATGTCCGACTTCTACAGCGGCCAGGACGATGCCGAAAGCACCCGCACTCTGCACCGCGCGCTGGCGCTGGGCGTTACCTTTTTCGATACGGCCGACATGTACGGCCCCTACAAAAACGAGGAGCTGGTGGGCCGGGCCTTCCAGGGCCAGCGCGATAAAATTATTCTAGCCACCAAATTCGGCATTCTGCGCGACCCGAACGACCCCACCAGGCGCGGCATCAGCGGCCGGCCTGAGTACGTGAAGGCCGCCTGCGAAGGCAGCCTCAAGCGCCTCGGTACCGATTACATCGACCTCTACTACCAGCACCGCGTGGACCCGGCCACGCCCATCGAGGAAACCGTGGGGGCCATGAGCCGCCTCGTGGAGGAGGGCAAAGTGCGCTTCCTGGGCCTGAGCGAGGCCGCGCCGGCTACCGTGCGTCGGGCTGTGGCGGTGCACCCCATCGCGGCTCTGCAAACCGAATACTCGCTGTGGAGCCGCGAGCCGGAAGATGAAATCCTGCCCACTATTCGGGAGCTGGGCGTGGGATTCGTGCCGTATTCGCCGCTCGGCCGGGGCTTTCTCACGGGCCAGATTAAGCGGTTTGAGGACCTCGCGGCCGATGACTACCGCCGCAACACCCCCCGCTTTCAGGGCGACAACTTTCAAAAGAACCTCGACCTGGTGGCCCGCATCAATGACCTCGCGGCCCAAAAGCACTGCACCGCCAGCCAGCTGGCCCTGGCCTGGGTGCTGGCGCAGGGCGAGGACGTGGTGCCCATCCCCGGTACCAAGCGCGTGAAATACCTGGAAGAAAACCTGGGCGCGCTCGAAGTCAGTCTCTCGGCCAGTGAGCTGGCTCAGCTCGACGAAATAGCCCCTAAGGGCACCGCTGCCGCCGGCATGCGCTACCCTGAGGCGATGATGGCCTCCGTGAACGGGTAAGACGGTCTGGCGATTCGGGTAGAACGTGTACCCCGAATTTCCAATTCGGCCGCGCGAACGAGTTGTTTGCGCATCGTTCAGGCGGCCGAATTGGAAATTCGGGGTACACGTTCAGCGGGTCAGTAGCTGCACCAGCTTGGCGTAGAGCTCGGCTTCCTCGAAGGGCTTGGCCAGGCAGTCGTCCATTCCGGCGGCCAGGTAGCGCAGGTGGTCGGTGCGGAAGGCATTGGCGGTGAGGGCCAGCACCGGGAGATGGGCCCGCGCCGGCTCGGGATGCGCCCGGATAAGGGCCACGGCTTCGAGCCCGCTCATGCCGGGCATCTGAATGTCCATCAGGACCAGGTCAAATTCCTGCTGCTCGAACTGCTCCAGGCCTTCGGGGCCGCTTTCGGCTTCGGTTACCACCACGCCCCAGGCCTGCATGGTCCAGGAAGCCACCATGCGGTTGATGTCGTTGTCTTCCACCAGCAGCACCCGCACGCCATGCAGGGCGCCGGTATCTAAGACGTCGGTGGCCATGGTCGCATCAGCCAGCGTGGCTTTGGGCAGAGGCAGCGTGAACGCGAAGCAGCTGCCCTGCCCGGGCGTGCTTTCCACCGTCAGCGAGCCGTTCATCTGCTCGACCAGGGCGCGGCTGATGCTCAGGCCCAGGCCCGTGCCGCCAAACAGGCGGGTGGTATCGGCGTAGGCTTGGGTGAAGCTCTCGAAAATGCGGGCAATGACATCGGGCTGCATGCCCATGCCCGTGTCCGTCACCCGGAACTGAATGGTGAGCGTATCGGCCGTTTCGCTCAGCAGCTCGCCTTCCACTTTCACGCGCCCACCGGTCGGCGTAAACTTGATGGCGTTGCTGACCAGGTTTATCAGAATCTGATTGAGTCGGTGCGCGTCGCCCTGCACCACCGGGTAAGGGCAGCTCACACGCAGGGGCGTGCCTTCGAAGGCAATGCCTTTCTCCTGAGCTTGCAGGGCCAGCGGCTGCACGGCCTGCTGCATCGAATCGCAGAGGTTGAATGATGCGATGCTGAGCTCCAGCTTGCCGGAGGTGATTTTGGCCATGTCCAGCACGTCGTTCAGCACGGCCAGCAGGTGCTGCCCCGAGCTGCGAATGATGCGCAGGTACTCCTGCTGCTCGGGGGTGAGCGGGGTTTTGGCCAGCAGGTTGGCCACGCCCAGCACCCCGTTCATGGGCGTGCGGATTTCGTGGCTCATGTTGGCCAGGAAGTTTTCGCGGGCCTGCACGGCGGCTTCGGCGGCCAGCTTGGCGCGCTTCATTTCCTTGCCGGCCAGCACCCGTTCCGTGATGTCGTGGGCGTGCGAGACGATGTAGGGGGCCTGGCCGGGCTCGCGCACCACAAAGTTGTGGTAGAGCAGGTAGCGCAGCTCCTCGGTACCGCGGGGCACTACGCGCAGTACGCCTTCTTCTTCGCCTGAGGCCGCGATGCGGGTGAGGTAATCGGCAAAGGCGTCGCGGTCTTCGGGCAGCATGTGCGCCGTGACGGACATGCCGGGCATGGCGGCGGGGGCTTCGCGCAGCAGCTTGGCCAGGGCCGGGTTCACGCTGAGCACGGTGCCCTGCATGTCGCAGGTGCCGATGAGGGCCTGGCCGTAGTGCATGAGGTCGCGGTATTGCTTTTCGCTGCGCTCCAGTGTTTGCTGAGCCCGCTTGAGGTCGGTGATGTCGGTGCTCACCCCCAGCACATGCACCGAGCCATCGGAGCGGCGCAGGGGGCGCTTCACGGTGTAAAACCAGCTGGTGCTGTCGTCGGCCAGGGTGAAGGACTCTTCCCGGGCCATTTCCTGGCCGGTGGCCCGCACCTGGGTATCGATGGCGGCGTAGCGGGCCACCTCGGCCAGGCTTTCGGGGGTGGGGGGCACGGGCTTGGCAAAGGGAGAGGCCTCCACCAGATTCAGCATGGCCTGATTCTGGAAAACCAGCTTCTGCTCGGTGTCCCGCACGAACACCACCGTCGGAATGGTGTCGAGCACCTGCTGCATAAATTCCTGGTGCTCGCGCAGCTGCTGGCGGGCAGCTTCGCGCTCGGTGACGTCGGAAAAATACAGGTTCGCGTAGCTGCCCTGCTCAAAGGGCACGATGCACACGTCGAAAATACGTGCGCCAACTATTACTACTTCCCGGTGTTCGGCCCCTTGGGCGAGGGCCGCCTGCACCCCCGTTCGCAGCTGGCGTTGCGTGTGCACCTGCTCGGCACGCGCCATACCGAGGCCCAGCCGCCGGGCCGCCGCGTTGGCAAACTGCTGTTGCAGGTTCGCCCCAATGCGCACGATGGGGTTGGGGTTCTCGTCGCGGAGGCGGTTCAGGGATTCCACCTGCTGCTCGGCCTGGTGGGCGCGGTCCAGGGCTTCGGTCAGCTCACGGATACGCTGCTTGGCAGCAGCCAGCGCCGACGAATTATCAAGGCTGGTAAGAGACGGAGAAGAAGGACGCATAGCGAGCGGCACAATGGAAGTGGTCAAGCTAATGTAGCTGATGTTGCGCGGTAGTGGTTTCTGCTTTGGCGTTTTTTAGGTGCTTCGCGAAGCAATATTTAACCAACAGCTGGAAACCAGGTACTTCCTGAAACACAGGCCACGAAACTTGCCTGCGTAACAACCCTACAGCAGTTTCCGAGTCAGTGTACATTTTTGAAAACAGTTAAAAGTTAAGTGGTTTGGAGGAATTGTTTTGTCATTTTAGAACGTCATGCTGAGCTTGTCGAAGCATCTCTACCGCTTCGTTGTCGGCCCTGGCGAAGCGGTAGAGATGCTTCGACAAGCTCAGCATGACCGTCTTTTTGTAAAATCAATTTTATCGAATTACTTAAAACCCAATATGTCTGATTTTTAACTCTTAACTCCCAGCTCTTAACTCTGTACATGGACTTGGAAACCGCTGTAATGCAACACCTACGCCCGTGGAGCCACTATCGGCCGTAGCCGTCGGCCCCGGATTCGGCCCTAGCTGGGCAGCAGGTCAATCCAGCCATCCTCGCTCACCACCACGGCCAGCACCGGGTACTGGCTGCTGTTGACGTAGCGCAGCGCCGAATTGTAGCGCGAGCCCCGCGAAGAGTCGCCCTTCTCCGTAGCCAGGCCGTCGAGAATAGCCCCGATAGCGTGGCACACGCCGTTGGGCTCGATGAGCACGGCCCCGTCGATATTCGTAACCAGGCGCAGCACCGAGGGCGTCATAATGCGCGGTACCACCCGGAAACACTGGCGGGTGAGGCGGCGGGCTTCGTGGGCCGCCCCGGTGCTGATGACGAGGATGGTGCCATTGGGCTGGGTACTGGCCTTGCGGGCCAGGTCCCAGAGGTAGTCAATGCTGTCGTCGTTGAGGTTGGGGAATATGCGAGCGGCCACGCGGATGAAGTTGTCGGCGGCCACGCGGCCCTGGGGCAGGCGGGGGGTATTGCTCACCACCCGCATCAGCACATGGCCGGCGTGGCTCATTTCCCAGCTGTAGTGATTGGTGAAGTGAACCGTGCTAAGCGGCTCAAATTGAGTGTCTGACTCGGGCACCAGCTGCCCCAGTCCAAAGACGTGGGACGCATCCGAAATCAGGGCCGTGTGGCCTTCGCTCAGCTCCAGCAGCTTGCGGATGGACCGGTGGTCGCGCATGGGCACCGGGGTTTCCAAAGTCAGCACCGGCACAATAGCGGGGTGCAGGCGGCGGCTCACCAGCATGGTCCCGATGCCCTCGTCGCCCTCGTGGCGCAGGGCGGCCACGCCGTTGCAGGCATCGTACAGGCCGTGGGTGCCGGCGGGGGCCACGCGCAGCATCAGGCGGCGGCCGGCCGAGCGCAGCAGCTCGTTGTGGTCGCGGTCGAGCACGGGTTTGTCGTTGTCGGCCGTGTCGGCCTCGCGCAGGGCGCGGGCACAGTCGTGCAGAAACTCAATAATTGCGGCGTGGGGCAGGTTGGAGGGGCGGCCATTGCCCGGCTTGGGCAGCGCGAAGTATCCATCGTAGCAGTCGGCCGCCACCTGCAGCACCACCGTCACCAGGTAGCCCTGCAGGCTCACGGGCACCGAGCAGAAGGAGCGCCGGTTTTCCTGGCGGCTCGTGGTGAGTTCGGTCAGTGTCGTTTCGGTGGCCTGGCACACCAGCTCGTACCAGTGCTGCTTCTCCGAGCGGTCGTGGTCGTTGGGGTGCAGGTGGTACACGGAGCCCTGGGGGCCGGCGTTGGCTTCGAGAACCGCCGCCCGGGCTTTTACCTGGGTGAAATCGCCGGGCTGGTAGCGGGTCGAGGAAGGCTCCACGACTACCGCGCCGGGCTCGTTCGATTCTTTGGCCGAGGCAAAGCCCAGCAGAAAAACCTCGGGCCGCAGGCTGCGGTCGAGCAAATTAAAAACGCCCTCGGCAAAGAGCTGGGCAGAAACTCGGAATAGGCTTTGGTGTTCCCACATGGGCAATTTCAGGACGGCCAGACCCCGCTGCGGGCCCGACTTCGCCCCGAACTACGGAAAAATCGAACGGATAGTGGTATCGCGAAACAAAATTACCTGGTAGCCGCTTCCCTCTGTGCCATAAATTTTGTATCTTCGGACCTGCATCAGCCGGCCGCAGCAGCCTCTCCCTCACGCCCCCAACTCCCATAAGCCTATGCTCTTCATCGACATGCTTTTTGTGGTGGCGCTGGCCATTTCCTTTATCCCGATTCTGACCGGCTATTGCGCCCACAGCCGTGGCCGCTCATTCTGGCTGTGGTTTGCGCTGGGTTGGCTGCTGCCGCTGGTTTCTTTCTTTCTGCTGTTCGCCCTCATCGCCCGCGACGAGCTCAACCCTGGCCGCCGCCTGCTGGCCGAAGCCCGCCAAATCCTGCGCGAAGCCGAACAGCGGGCCAAAGCCGCCCGTATCAAAAGCTGAAAAAGTACGGCCCGTGCTCTCCGCTACCGCACGAAATTCAGCACGCCCCGCGCCGCCCACGCCCCGGTGCTGAAACAGCCTTGCAGCAGGTAGCCGCCCGTGGGAGCCTCCCAATCCAGCATTTCGCCCGCTACGAAAGTGCCGGGCCGCTGCCGAAGCATCAGGTACTCATCAAGGGCCGGGAAGGCTACGCCGCCCGCCGTGGAAATGGCCTCATCGAGCGGTCGCAGGCCGGCAACGGGCAGCGGCACGGCGCGCAGCAGGGCCGCCAGCGCAGCCGGGGGCAGCGTGGCCGCTTCAGGGTAAGCCTCGCGCAGCAGCGTGGGCACGGCGGGGCTCAGGCTGAGATTTTTCTTGAGGAAGTCGGAGAAGGAGGCCTTCCCCCGGGGTTGGCTGAGCTTGTGTATAAGTGTGGCCTCCGGCAGGTCGGGCTTGAGGTTGAGGTGCAGCAGGGCGGGGCCGCCGCCGGCCAGCGCCGCCCGCAGCCGGGGCGTGAGGGCGTATACCGGTGTGCCTTCCACGCCATACTCGGTGAGCATGATTTCACCGCGCACTTCGGGCCCATCACTCACGCGCAGGGCCATGTTTTTGAGCGGGGTGCGGCCAATCTTCTGCCGGAAGAATGCCGACCAGCCCACTTCCGCGCCGCAGTTGGCCGGGGCGAATGGTGTGAGGGGCACGCCAATCTCCTGTAGCAGTGGCACCCAGGCACCATCGGAACCGGTTTTGGCCCAGCTGGCTCCGCCCAGGGCGAGCACCGTGGCGGCCGGCTCCAGCACAAACTCCCGGCCGGCGTCGGGCCCCGGGTTGTCGTTGCGCAGGCGCAGGCCGGTGGGGCCCGTAAAGCCCAGCCAGCGGTGGCGGGTATTGATTTCAACGCCTAGCGCCTGTAGCCGCCGCAGCCAGGCCCGCAGTAGGTCGGCGGGCTTGTGCGCCGCTACCGGGAAGATGCGCCCGCTCGTGCCCACAAAAGTCTCAATGCCCAGGTCGGCGGCCCAGGCCCGCAAATCGAGCGGCGAGAAATGCCCCAGCAGCTGCTCGAAACGGCTTTCTTCAGCTCCGTAGCGACTGGCGAAGCGACTCAGCTCTTCCACATTGCTCAGGTTGAAACCGCCGTGGCCGGCCACCAGAAACTTGCGCCCCAGCGTAGCCTGGGCCTCGAACAGCTGCACCCGCAGCCCGGCCTCGGCCAGGCGCTGGGCTGCCAACAAGCCGGCCGGCCCGCCGCCTATTATCGCTACGCTTGGTTGTAATGAGGAATGAAGAATGAGGAATGAAGAATTAAAAGTGATGAATCAGCTATCAAAGCTAACTAGCCTGACTGCCTGACGTAGTATTTTTATTCCTCAATAAGCGCAGCGTCAAGCTTCACTTTCCTCAATCAGCTGGCGGCGGTAGCGGGTGAGAATGGCCGACTTGAGGATGAAGCCGAGGTAGCGGCCATCTTCCTCGCACACGGGCAGGGCCCACACGCCGTGCCGGTCGAGGAGCGCCAGGGTGTGCTCGAGGTCGTCGTTGGGGCCGACTACGGCGGGGGCGGGCTTCATCAGCTCGCGCACCATGGTGGTGCCGTAGTGGGCATCGTCGAACAGGGCGTCGCGCACCGAGTCGAGGCTGACCACGCCCAGCAGCCGGCCCCCGGCCGCCACCACCGGAAACAGGTTGCGCGAGGCATGCCGGAAAATGTCGACCAGCTCGCCGAGCGTCGTGTTGGGCCGTACCGGGATGAAGCCGGTATCGAGCAGCTTGCGCGGGTCGAGCTGGGCCAATAGGCCGCGGTCGCGGTTGGCGTACACGTCCACACCCCGGGCTGTGAGCTTGCGGGTGTACACGGAGTAGGGTTCGAAATACTTGGTAATGAGATAGGAAGAGCTGCTCACCACCATCAGCGGTACAAACAGGGCGTAGCCGCCCGTGATTTCCGCGATGAGGAAGATGGCCGTGAGCGGCGCGTGAATGACGCCCGCCAGCGTGCCGGCCATGCCCAGCACCACAAAATGAATTTCGGGGATGTGGACCAGCCCGCTCAGGTTGATGAGCCGGGCGAAGAAAAAGCCCGCTAGCGCCCCCGCAAACAGCGACGAGCCGAACATGCCGCCATTGCCGCCCGCGCCCACCGTGATGCTGGTGGCCACTACCTTGAGCATGAGGCTAAACAGCACCAGTACCAGCAGCAGCCAGGGGTTGTTGTCCTGATAAACGGAGAAAATGCTGCCATCGGTGATGCGTTCGGCGTGGCCGCTCAGTAGCAATTCTACTGTGTTGTAGCCCTCGCCATAAAGCGTGGGAAACAGAAAAATGAGGCCGCCCAGCATGGTGCCGCCCAGCAGCACCTTGCGCCAGTTCAGGCCCGGCCAGCGCTCGAAGAAATGCTCGAACCAATGGTAGGTCCGAATCATATACACCGAGAAAAAGGCTGTGAAAAGGCCCAGCAGCACGTAAAACGGCACCGCATTGACAGGCCAGCTGGTGGTGATGAGCACGAACGGCTGGCCCGCGTACAGGGCCTTGGATATCACCGTGGCCGTGGCCGAGGAAATAAGCAGCGGGATAAAATACTGCGCGGGCAGCTCCAGCAAAATCGTCTCAACCGCGAACAGTACGCCCGCGATGGGCGAGTTGAAGATGGCGGCCACGCCGGCCGCCGCGCCGCAGCCCGTGAGCAGCCGCCGCCGCCGCCGGTCCAGGTGCAGCACCCGGCCCGCGTTGGAGCCCAGCGCCGCGCCCGTCACCGAAATCGGGGCCTCGGTACCGGCCGAGCCGCCGAACGTGACCGTGAGAAACGCCGTAATCAGCTGCGAGTAGAGCTTGGAGCGCGGCACCACGCTGCCCTCGCGGGCCGTGTTGTAGATGATGGGCCCGATGCCCCGGCCCAGCTGCCCGCCCAAAAAAAGCTTGGTGAATAAGGCCGTGAGCGTGATGCCGATAACCGGGTACACCGAAAGGGCAAACACCCGCTTGGGCTCGTCAATGCCCATTTGCAGCATTTCCTGGCCCCAGCGCACGGAAATTTTCAGCACGACGGCCGCCAGGCCCGCGCCGGCCCCCACCAGCACGCTCAGCAGGAGCATGTACATCCGTTCGCTGATGTGGCGCGCCCGCCAAACCAGCAGCGGGCGCAACAGGCGGTGAACGGCGTGGTGGGGCATGGGCAGCAACGGGAGGTTAACGCTTAATCAGCAACGCAAAAGCCGGGCCGGCAGATGTAGCTGACGCAAAAAAAGCGCGGCTTTCGCAGGCTTTTTAGTAAAATCGCGGCAACGGTGGGTTTGGTTGCCTGCGACTTACAATTCCATAATGTCCTCGTTCCAGAGCGTGGGCTCGGCCGCGATGAACTCATCCATCATGTCGACGCACTCCTGCAAGTCGAGGTCGACTACTTCCACGCCGTGGCTTTCCAGAAAAGCGCGCGACTCGCCGAAGGTGCGCGACTCGCCCACCATCACCTTGGGTATTTTGAACTGCACGATGGTGCCGGCGCACATGTAGCACGGCATGAGCGTGGTGTAGATAACGGTGTCGCGGTAGCTGCGCTGGCGGCCGGCGTTGGTGAGGCAGTCCATTTCGCCGTGCTTGATGGCGGAGTCTTCCTGCACGCGCTTGTTGTGGCCCTGGCCCACGATTTTGCCGTCGCGCACCAGCACCGAGCCGATGGGAATACCGCCTTGGGACCGGCCCAGGCGGGCTTCGTCGATGGCGGCCTGCATGAATTCGTCTTTCTTGGGCTGGTCAGTCATGGGGAGTTTTTTAGCGTGCGCAGATGCCTTTGTAAGGGCAGTACTCGCACTTGGTAAAGTCGTCGGTTTTGCGAATGGGCTCGGCGGGGTCCAGCATTCGGAGCACAATTTTACGCACCAGTTCTTCGGAAACGGCCACGAAGTCTTCGCCGCTTTCGGTGAGGAAGCTTAAATCGGCGGAGAGCAGGCCTTCGTCGAGGTTGCGCAGGGAGAGAATGGCGGTTTCGGCGGTTTCGCGCTTGGCGGTATGGGCCAGCATGAGGCGGTAGAGCCAGAGCTGGCGCACCTTGTCGGCGCTCGACGACGGCTCGGTGAGCAGGCGCTCCACGGCTTCGGCGGGGCTGAGGCGGTCTTTGTAGCCGCGCAGCTGTAGGTCGTTACGCTTCACGAGGCCCGACTTGTAGTCGACCACGCGCAGGCGGCCGTCGGGCAGCTGGTCCACGCGGTCGGCGTAGCCGGACAGGCGCACGGCGAGGCGCTCGGGCTGGCCGGGCACGTCCACGAACACGGTGGCGGCCAGCTCGGCTTCCAGCCCAAACAGGCGCAGGGGCAGGATGCCGGGCTGCTCGGCCATGCTTTCCAACAGGCGCACCACCAGGCGGGTGGCCACCTGGCCGTACACGTGGTTGAGGCCTTCGTCGGCGCGGGCGTGCTTTTCGGTTTCTTCCTGGCGCAGGACCTTCTGCACCTCGGCCGGGGCCAGCCGCACCAACTCGGGGATGTCGTCGGCCGTAATCTGGCGGGCTTCCTGCTGGAAGGGCCGCATCAGGTTTTCCAGCGCCTCGTGTATCATGGTGCCGAAGCTGCTGGCTTCCAGGGTTTCTTCCACCGCCTCGTTCTCGTGGAAGCGGGCCACTTTCGAGAAGTAAAAGCGCAGCGAGCAGGCCAGAAAATCATTGAGGCGCGAGGGCGAAATATTGCGCTCCAGCACGCCGCGTAGGGCGGCCAGCATTTCGGGGTCTTTCTCCAGCACGAGGTCTCCTTGGGAGGAGTTAGGAGTTAAGAGTGAAGAGTTAAGAGTTAAATCAACAGATGCTCCTGATTCAACTCTTAACTCTTCACTCTTAACTCTTAACTCCGAACTCTTAACTCCCAACTCCCTCACGCCGACTGTCAAATCTTCCAGCGTGAGCTGCGGGTTTTGGGGCAGCAGGTCGTTTTGTAATTGCAGCAGGAAGCGGCTGCGCTCGCCGCTCTTCATGCCCTCGGCTCCGGGCAGCACGTGCACCAGGTCTACGCGCTGGGCGCGTTGCAGCAAGCGCCAGAAGTTGTAGGCCGTGATGGCTTCGGCATCGGCATAAGTCGGGAGCTTGAACTCCGCGAGCACGTCGAACGGAAACAGCGACTGCTGCTTTTTGGGTGCGGGCAGCACGCCCTCGTTGCAGCTCAGGATAATAACGTGGTCGAAATCCAGAGCCCGGGTTTCGAGCAGGCCCATCACCTGCACCTCGGCCAGCGGCTCGCCCGAAAAAGGCAGACGGGTGCGGGCCATCTGCTCGTACAGAAACCGCCGGAACGAGCGCACCGACAGCCGCTGCTCGCGGCAGTCGAAGGCCGAGTCGAGCTGCTTCACCAGCGTGTAGAACAGGTACAGGTACTCGGCCCCGAGGCTGGCTTCGCGGTCGGTATCGGCCACTTCGGCGGCGTATACCTGCCGCAGCAGGTCGATGATGGTGTAGCAGGCCGCGATGATGTCGTCGCAGTTGTCCCAGGTTTTGAACAGGGCCCCGATGAGCGGGTGGTGCGCGCCCAGCTTCAGCAGCTCCTCGGCGGGCAGCAGCACGGCGTTGAGGCGCACGATTTCGCGGCAAATCTGGTCGAGCAGGCCGTGGTACTGGGGTTGGTCGGCCTGGGTATCCTGCCAGTGCTGGTAGCGGCGCAGAAACGGGTGGCTCAGCAGCTTGCTCACGGCCAGGTGGTGGTAGCGGGGCACCCCGAAACCCGTTTCGGCGCTGCCCTCCCGGATGCCGGTTAGGTGGACCTCAAACAGCAAATCGACCAGGTTGAACAGCGGTGTAGCCTGGAAGCTCAGGCCCATGGTCACGTTGTAGTCGGGCACCTCGTTGGGCGGCAGGCCGTGCAGCACGGGCAGCAGCAGGGTTTCGTCGGGCAGCACCACGGCCACCGAGGCGTCGGGGTATTGGCGGCGGGCTTCGGCCAGCAGCTGGCCGGCCAGCTTGCCCTGCATGCTGGGGTTGGCCACGCCCAGGTAGCGAATGTGGTGGGGCTGGCCGCGCAGCCACTCCACACCGCCGCCGAAGCTGTCGAGCGGCAGGTTCCAGTTCTCGAAGTAGCGGCGCAGGTGCTGGCCGGCGCGGTTGGGCGAGTCTTTTTCGAGGTAAAACGGGTCGGCATCGAAGCGGACTTCGGCCCGCCCGGCCTTCATCAGCAAGCGAATCAGCTGCTCTTCCGACTTTGATAAATTGCCCAACCCCACGAATACGTGCTGGGCGGGCGCGGGCTGGGCGGGGTCCAGCAGGCGCTGCTCCAGCTGCTCTACGGCGCGGCGATAGGCCAGGCCGGGGTAGGCCAGGTGCTGGGCCAGCATGCGGGCTTGCAGCTGGTGATACACCCGCTCCAGCTGGTCCCAGAAGCTGAAAGAGTGCGCGGCGGCCTTGCTTTTTTCGGGCAATTCGTCCAGCTTCCAGCGCTCCAGGGCCTTGGCCTGGCTCAGGTATTCGAACACCTTGTGGGTGGGGGCGAGGTTCTGGTCGAGGGTCGAAAAATCGTTCAGCAGCAGCCCGGCCCAGCCCACGAACTTGTCGAAATCCAGCCCGGTATCAATCTTTTTTAGAATATCGAACAGCAGCAATTGCAGCGCGATGGGTTCTTCGACCTGCACCCCGGCCAGCTCCATCATGTAGTCTTCCATGGCGGCCACGCGCGGGGCCCACAGCGGCGCGCCCAGCGGCAGGGCCAGGGCCAGCTCGTTTTTGAGGTAGACCACGGCGCGGCGCGTGGGCACCACCACGATGATATCGGACAGCTCATCGAGCGGGCCGGAGCCGTAGCGGTCCAGCAGCGCGCGGGCGGTGGTGGCCAGAAACGAAAGCGGGGCGGCCAGCGGCGCGGCGGCCCCCGCAACGGGGTAGGAAGTGGGCAGGGCAGGCATTGGGGTAAAGATACCGGCCCGGCCCCGCTCAATACACGCCGACGGGCCGGGCATCGGCCGGCCAGGGGTCGGGCAGGGTAGCGTCTACTTCAGTATGAGCCAGAAACTCCTTCAGCAGCTTCATCAGCTCGGGGCGGGTGTGGGGGCGCGGCACCAGCAGGCCGGGCCGGTCGGGCGGTACGTTGCTGAGCAGGGTGCGCAGCACGCTGGCGGAAGCTTCGCGGAAGCCCAGCGGCCAGTTGGGGAAGCTGCGCTTCAGGGCCGGTCCTTCGCTGTAGACGCGGCTGTTGAAGTGGCGCGGGTCAGTTATAACCCTGTTCAGATACAGGCCGCGCACGGCGCTTTCTTCGCCTTCCAGCACTTGCAGGAAGCGGCCATCGGGCGTGTACAGCAGCAGGCCCGTGATGTGGTGGGCCGTGTTGTAAGCACGGCAGACGGCCAGCATGGCCACTATTTCCTCCTTTTCGAAGGGCACCAGCGACTGGCTCTGATAAATGAGTTGGTATATTCCCATAGCAGTAGGAAGATGAGAGATGGCTAGCACAACTTGAGCTCCGGGATGGCCCGGGCGCTCGGACATCGGTGTCAACGACTTAAGCAATTTAGTGAAATAAAAGAATATTCAGCTTCTGTTATTAATTAGATAATCCTGCTTTTTATCGCCGACCTGCGCCCTGTCAGGGCTGGGTGGCCCGGTACGGGAAGCGAAAAACCCTGGCCTGGCCGGGGGCGTATCCCGTTTATTTTCATCCGAACGCGCCCTCGGTGCGCCAGCAGCGTCTGAGCCGCTACGTTCGGCCACCGCCGCTACCGGCCTGTCTCACCCCTTTCCCTCGTCCATGCGTCCATTCTACGTTCTGCTGCTGGCTGCCGGTAGCCTGGCCTTCGCGGCTCCTGCTCAAACGCTGCCCGTCCCGGCTCCCGCGCCTGCGCCCGCTCCCGCCCCGCTGTGGCGCAAAACCCTCAAAACCGGCCTGGGGCTGAACGAATCCTTGCTCAGCAGCAACTGGCGCGGCGGGGGCGTGAGTACCATCGGCTTCAACGCCCTGGCCAATGCCCGCGCCAACCGCAAGCTCGGCGCGCATAGCTTTGATAACGAGGCCGATTTCCTCTTCGCCTTCTCCCAAACCAAGGGCCTGGGCTACCGCAAAGGCCAGGACCGGCTGTTTATCGACACCAAGTACGGCCGGGCCATCAGCACCGATTGGGACATGTTCGTGTCGCTGAACCTGCTCACCCAGTTTGCCCCCGGCTACAAGTACGACACCGATGCCGCCGGCCTCGACCGGGCCCGGCAGGTGTCCGACTTCTTCGCCCCCGCCTTCATCACCGCCGCCTACGGCTTCGAGTACCACCCCGTGCCCTACTTCAAGCTGCGCCTCGCGCCCTTTGCCCCGCGCCTCACCGTCGTGAACCGCGCCAACCGCTTCGTGGCCGCCCTCGGCGACACGCCCTACGGCGTGAACCCCGGCCACAGCACCCGCTTCGAGGTGCTGGCCGCCCAGGTGCTGGCCGATTTCGACAAAAACCTCAGCCCCACCGTCAACCTCAAGGCCCGCTACGTCCTCTTTGCCAACTACCGCAACCTCACGCCCCAGGAAATCGACCACCGCCTCGACCTCGCCCTCACCGCCAAAGTGGGCAAATACGTCAACGTTGGCCTCACCGCCATCGGCCTCTACGACTATGACCAGGACCGCGGCGTGCAATACTCCCAGGGCCTCACCATCGGCGTGGCCTACGCCGTCCAGAACTTCGAGGACGAGAAGAAGTAGGGGCGTTAGCGACAGAAACTGGAGTAGCTGAAGAAGCGCCGGGGCCGTGGGGTTCCGGCGCTTTTTTGAGGGGTACACTGGTCCCGCCCGTTGGCTGTTTACCTTCGCACTCTCACCCGCAAAGTTCCCGCATTTCGTCATGGCGAAGAAAAAGCCCACTCCCCCCGCAACCGAAGCTGCTGAAGTTTCAGCGCAGCCGTATTATTTACAGCGGGCGCATATCAAGGGTTTTCGCTCTATCCGGGATGCCAAGGTGGAATTTAAGCCGGGGCTGAATATTATAATTGGGGCCAATGGGTCGGGTAAGACGAATTTCGTGCGGGTTATCAGCAATGCTATTGATACTACCAGAGGGAATAGCAAGCATTTAGGTGTTGAGGCTACTTTTACACTATCCGGTAGACAAGAAGTAGAAATTACATTTAATAAAAAGCAAACGGAACCGCGCCTTGGAATGGGAAGTGTCAATTTTGTTCAACAAAAGGTAGTGACCAAAACAGCTGGCATATTCGGTGAAGGTGAGCACTTGTTTGATGCATTGATTAATAATCAAGCTTTTTCTTCTTTAGATAATTTATCTTGTCAAGCTATACTTATTGGGCATGGCGTACCAGCTAAATATAACCTTGTTGATATTCCTATTAACCTAAAAATTGGTAGTTATTTCGAATCCAATGATGCACTTGAAAGATTCCCTCAAGCAATAATTAACAGCTTTTTTTTCGACGTTTCAACGACTTACCATTTTGCTGGTGATAAGAGATTTTCAGTTGAGGTGTTAGAAAGGATGCTGTCCGAAGCAGCTGAAGTGCATTTGAAACCTATAGAGGTTTTTTTACAACAATATACTCCGATTGAAGCAGTCAAAGTAGGAGACACTAAATTTTACTATGATAGAAAAGATGAAGTTCTTATAAAAGGGTTTAATATCGAATTCAAGGTCAATGGTGATTGGTTTGCATTCTCTGATTTATCAAGCGGAACCCAAAGGATGTTCTATATTATTTCTGAATTGACTACTATCGATAGATATAGTGGCATCGGTGATATCGGAACTTCACCAGTTATACATAGAACGGACAGAATATTTCTCCTCGAAGAACCCGAATTAGGCATTCATCCGGACCAACTCCACAAGCTTCTGCTATTTCTCCGCGAGCAATCCGAGAAGCATCAAATCATCATTACCACGCACTCGCCCCAGGTGCTGGATATGCTGAATGAAGATGAGTTGGACCGCATCACCATCTGCGAGCTGGACGAGAAAAAGGGCACGCAGTTTCGCAAGCTGAAAAAGGCGCAGATTGCGACGGCGAAGAAGTACATGAAGGAGGTTGGATTCCTGAGTGACTATTGGCGCTACGGCAGCCTGGAGGAAAATAAGTAGCCGCTTAGTGTTTATGGCTAAGCAGAAGCGAGTATTCAGCATTGGGCTGATTGGCGAAAATCCGAATGATAGCAACGCCTTGGTTGCCTTGCTAAAGCAGCGGTACGAGGGGCGCTTCGCGTTCACCTACCTGGGCAAACACCGCACCGGCGACCAGTTGAGCAACCCCAAAATGCTGCGCGTTTTGCAAACGGAATTCGCTGCGAAACAGCCAGCATTAGTCATCTATATCCGCGACCTTGATGCGCTGGCTTCCAGCACGACCAAGTGGCAGCAGCGTCAGGCGGAATTCGCAAAAATCAAGCAAATTGTGGGCGAGGAAGCATTATTTCTGCTGCACGTCTATCAATTTGAAGCGCTGATACTGGCCGATATTGATGCCTTCAACCGACAGTATCGGGTGAGCTATAGCGTGAAGGGTGACCCCACAATGGTGGAGAAGCCCAAACAAAAGCTGATGTCGGCCACCGACAAGCCTAAAGCCGCCCGCCAGTATCACGAAAACGACAGCGCCGAAATAGCAGCCAAACTCGATTATGCCAAGCTGGTGAAAAACTGCGGCTATTTCCGCGACTTCGATGCTGCCTTTGCCGCCAAGCTTCCCAAACAATAGTAATTACCGCAGCGCGTAAATCCGCTCAATTATCTCCACCACTTTCAGGCCTTCCAGCGCATTGGTGGTGGCCTGGCTGCGGCGCTGCACGGTGTCCACTACGTTTTCGATGACCTGAACGTGGTTGGCGGCCGAGCCCTGGAAGAGGCCGTAGTCGTTGGCGGGGCTGGTGGGCGCTAATTCCGGCATCTGGTAGTCTTCGAGGTGGCAGTATTCCACCTTGTCCATGTACTGACCGGCGATGCGCAGGCTACCGCGCTCGGCCACCACGGTGAGGCTGCTTTCGAGGTTGCGGTCCCACACGGCGGTGCTGTAGCTGAGGGTGCCGCTGCCGCCGCGCAGCAGGTCGAAGGTGACGAGGCCGCTGTCCTCAAACTCGGTGAGGTCGGTGTGGGTGAAGTCCCGGAACCGGGCCGAAAGGTTGGTGATATCGCCGAATACCCAATATAGTAAATCGACGAAATGGCTGAACTGGGTGAAGAGCGTGCCGCCGTCGAGGGCCTGGGTGCCCTTCCAGCCGCCGGGCCGGTAGTAGCGGGCATCGCGGTTCCAGAAGCAGTTGAGCTGCACCAGAAACACCTGGCCCAGGCGGCCCTCGTCCACCACCTGCTTCAGCCAGGCGGCGGGGGGCGAGTAGCGGTTCTGCATCACCCCAAACACCAGCCGGCCCGTTTGCAGGGCCGTGTGCACGATGGTTTCGGCATCGGCCTTGGTGAGGGCAATGGGCTTTTCGATGACGACGTGCAGGCCGTGGCGCAGGCCGGCCACCGCCTGCGGGGCGTGGCAGCCGTTGGGCGTGGCCACGGTGAGCACGTCGGCGGCGGGGCCGCTGACGAGGTATTCTGCGAGGGAGGTGAAGAATGGAACGCCCGGGAATTCGGCGGCGAGGCCGGCTTGCAGGTCGGCGCGGGTGTCAATCAGGGCCGCCAGAGTGGCGCCCTCGTGGCGCGAAACCAGGGCCGCGTGGCGGCGGCCAATGTGGCCCACGCCGCAAATGGCGAAGCGGACGGGAGAGGTTTGCATCGTAGCGCGGTTTTGATAAAATTTCGCACAGCGTTAAGAGGAGGGAAAGGAGTTTCACAGACCAGAAATTCAAACCTCTGTGAAACTCCTTTCCCTCCTTTTAACTCTGTGCGAAAAAGTAATAGTAACTATTAAAATTGCTTCAGTAACTCGGTAATATACCCCACTTGCCCGGCTGTTAGAAGCGGATGAATGGGCAGCGAGAGCACGGCTCCGCACAGCCGCTCGGCCACCGGAAACTGTCCCGCCCGGTAGCCCAGGTAGGCATAAGCCGCTTGCGCATGCACCGGCAACGGGTAGTAAATCATCGTCGGCACCCCGCAGCTTTTGAGAAAATGCTGGAGCCTATCGCGGCGGCCGGCCTCATCTAACTGAATGGTGTATTGATGAAAAACGTGGCTGCTGCGCGGGTCACGGGCCGGAATAGTCAGGCCGGGCACGCCGGCCAGTGCGGCATCGTAGCGGGCGGCCACGGCCTGGCGGGCCGCCGTGTTGGCGGGCAGCTGCCGCAGCTTCACCCGCAGCAGGGCGGCTTGCAAGGTGTCGAGGCGGGAATTGAGGCCGATATGCTGATGGTGGTATTTCCGACTCTGGCCGTGGTTGGCGAGCTGGTGCAGCAGGGCGGCGCGGTCCGCGTCGCGGGTGAGCAGCGCCCCACCATCGCCCAGGCCCCCGAGGTTTTTGGAGGGGAAAAAGGACGTGGTGCCGATTTCGCCCACCGCGCCGGCATAGGTCGTTTCACCGTTCTCGAACTGAAAAGTAGCCCCAATGGCCTGGGCGTTGTCTTCAATAAGCGCCACGCCGTGGCGGGTGGAAATCTGGCGTAAAGCCTCTAAATCGGCGCACTGCCCGAATAAATGCACCGCCACAATTGCGCCCGTGCGCGGCGTGAGGGCTGCTTCCACGGCGGCGGGGTCGATGTTGAAAGTGTCGGGTCGCACGTCTACCAACACGGGTTTCAGGCCCAGCAGGGCGGCGGCCTCCAGCGTGGCCACGTAGGTGAAGGCGGGGATGATGATTTCGGCCCCGGCCGGCAGGTTCAGGCTCATGAGCGCCAGCGTGAGGGCATCGGTGCCGTTGGCGCAGGGGATAACGCGGGTTCCGCCCAGGTACTCGCCCAACTCCGTGGCAAACTGCCCCACGGCCGGCCCCTGGATGAAAGCCGCCGAAGTCAGCACTGCGTGCATGGCCTCGTCGAGCGCCGGTTGCAGGGCCGCGTGTTCGGCCGCCAAATCGAGCAAAAGAATAGGGGAGGGCGGGGCGGGAAGAATCAAAACAAGGCCGAAAAAAGACGTTCGCCAAAGATACTGGCCAAACTCAGGCCAGCTCCCGCAGCAGCCACGATAGTTTCAGCAGGTCGAGCAGGGCCAGGCGCGGATTAGTCGAGAGCAGCTGGCGGCGCAACGTCGGTGCGGCCGTGCCGAGCACGGCGCGGGCCGCCGGAGCCAGGCCCAGGCGGCGCAGGCGCAATACTGTTTGCAGCAGCCGCGAATCGGTGCCGAGGCCGTCTTCGCGGTACACCCGCGCCAGATTGCGCACCGCCTGTTCGCTTTTTTGCAGGAATACGGCGGCTGGTTCCAGCCCGGCGTGCCGCACGGGATTGGCCAGATGCAGCACGGAAATATGCGCGGCGGCCAGCTCCAGGCCAAATTTTGTGTCCTCGTGGCCGTAGCTGGTCAGCCGCTCATCGAGCGGGAATCGTCGGAAAATGTCGGCCCGAATCAGGGCATTATTAATGGTGAGCTGGCCGTAGGGCGCGGCCTGGCGCACGGCGGCGGGGCGGGCTTCCCGCGCCTGGCCATAAAGCCAGCGGAGCAATAGTTGGGGGTCGCTGGGCGGAGCCGCTTCGTAGCAGGTGCCACCGATGAGCACGGCGGCGCGGTCGCGGGCGGCGGCGTAGCGGGCCAGAAACTGGGTATCGGGGAGCAGGCTGTCGTTATCCAGCAGCAGCAGCCACTCGTGCCGCGCGGCGGCGGCCAGCTGGTTGCGGATGGCGGCCCGGCCCACGTTGCGGAGTAATTCCTGGTACTGAACCTTCGGGTGCGCAGCCAGCCGCCGGTTCAGCGCCCGCACGTCCTTCTGCGAGCCATCGTCGAGCAAAATAATTTCGGTTGGCCCAGGCCAGTCACCTAATTGTGCGGCCAGCGAATTAGTTAATTCGCGAACATCCCAATTGAAAACCGGAATTAAAATAGATAACCCAGCAGCCATACTAATTGTCAATCAACAAGTAGAAATTAACAATTAAGCTGTTAGTCATTAGTTGTCAGTTGTTTGTAGGATGGCAATCGTCTGACTGACAACTAACAACGAGCAAATGACAACCCGTGTATTTTTGAATGACTACCCAAGCAGGGCGTATGAATTACCGAGGCCGCGCCGAATCCAGCAATTCGCCCTCCTTACACGTCAGCACGCGGTGCGGGTATTTCTCAATCAATTGAAAATTATGCGTCGCCATCAAAATAGCGGTACCCGAATTATTTATCTCGCCAAATAGCTGCATGATGCTGGCCGAAACATCGGGGTCGAGGTTGCCGGTGGGCTCATCAGCGAGCAATAGCACGGGCTCATTCAGCATGGCGCGGGCGATGACCACGCGCTGCTGCTCGCCGCCCGAGAGGCGGTGCGGCATGCGGTTGGCGGCGCTGCTCAGGCCCACGCGTACTAGTACATCAGAAATGCGCTGCTGCTTCTGCGATTTGCCCTTCCAGCCCGTGGCGTTGAGCACGAACAGCAGGTTTTCGGCCACTGTGCGGTCGCTCAGCAGCTGGAAGTCCTGAAACACGATGCCCAGCTTGCGGCGCAGATACGGCACCTTACTAGCCGCCAGCTTCGGCAACGGATAGCCGGCCACGGTGCCCATGCCGCTTTGCAGCGGCAGGTCAGCATACAGGGTTTTTAGCAGCGACGACTTGCCCGCGCCGGTGCGGCCCACCAGGTAGGCAAACGCACCCTTTTCCAGCGCAAACGACACGCCCTGAAGCACGGCTTGCTGCTCCTGCATTATCGTCGCGTCGTGCAGCTCAATAACGTTTTCAGTCATGGATAACGCCACCTTTTCGGTGAGGAATGGAAATACGGTAGTTGCCGAATTGTGCTAATTAAACAACAGGCCCACCGTAAAAAGTTAAATATTGAGCGGCCGCAGCTTCCCGAATTCCAGTCCCGAAATCACGGCGGCCAGCTCCGTTTCCTTGCCTTCGAGGCCGTAGCGGTGCAGGTCTTTCAGCGGCCGGTCGGCCCGGAAATAGGCGATGAGCACAAAAGCTTCGTCCCGCAGCTGAATGTAGTCGGGGATTTTAGCCTTCCCTTTTACTTTGATGATGTACATTTCTTTTGAATTATAAATTATAAATTTTGAATTATAAATTACTCATTCGCAATCGGCTTTGAAATTTGAGCGAGTAATTTATAATTTATAATTCAAAATTTATAATTCAATTTAAGAATTAACGCGCTTGTGGTCGGCCAGAAACGTAGCCAGGCCCTTGTCCGTGAGCGGATGGTTGAGCAGCGCGGTGATGACGCTGAGCGGGCAGGTCACAACATCGGCCCCAATCTCGGCGCACTGAATGAGGTGCGGGACGTGGCGCACCGACGCGGCCAGTACTTCAGTGGGGTAGCCGTAGTTGCTGAAAATCTGCACGATTTGCTCTACCAGCTGCAGGCCGTCGTGGCCAATATCGTCCAGCCGGCCCACGAAGGGTGACACGTAGGTAGCGCCGGCCTTAGCAGCCAGCAGGGCCTGCCCGGCCGTGAAAATCAGGGTGCAGTTGGTCTTGATGCCCTTGTCCGAGAAGTACTTGATGGCTTTCACGCCTTCTTTAATCATGGGCACTTTCACCACGATGTTGGGGTGCAGCTCGGCCAGCTCTTCGCCCTCGCGGATGATGCCGTCGAAATCAGTCGAAATAACCTCGGCCGATACGTCGCCGTCCACCAGCTCGCAGATTTGGCGGTAGTGGGCCATCACGCTGTCGATGCCGCGGATGCCTTCCTTGGCCATCAGCGAAGGATTGGTCGTCACGCCATCGAGGACGCCCAATTCCACGGCTTCGCGGATTTCGGCCAGGTTGGCGGTATCAATGAAAAATTTCATTCGTTAGCTATTAAGTTGTTAGTCATTAGTTGTCAGTTGTTAGCAGGATGGCAATCGTCTGACTGACAACTAACAACGAGCAACTGACAACCCGTTTACTTTTGAACGACTGCTTAGCTGTTAGCTATTAGCTATTAGCCGGTAGCTACTCGTTCGGGGTAGAGCCGCGCTTCAGAGCTATCGGCTAACCGCTGTCAGTTAACAGCTAATAAAAAAAGAATCGGCCCCAAAGCTACTCATTTGCCCGCCAAAAGCGGAACGGAGAAGCGTCGGGGCCGACACGAAAGAGCAAAAAAAAGCAAGCCAAAATCGCACCGCTACGACCACCTACCCTTGCTACCTTCCGGTCCTGGGGGAGTTCAGCAGGAGCTGGTCGTTCTGACTTGCCGCTGCAAAGATACGCACAGATTTCGCGTTTACGTGGGTTTGAGTGGATTTTTTTGGGCTACTGCTACTCCCGCACCAGGCTCAGTACCTCGCGGCGGGCTGTTCCGGCCAGGTGAAGGTGGTAAGTGCCGGTGGGCAACCCGCTGAGCGCAAGCTGATATTGACCATCGGCGGCTAAGGGCAAGGCCGTGGCCGGCCGCACCACGCGGCCCAGCGCATCGGTAATGAAATAAGTGAGCGGACCGGCCCAGCCACGGGCATCGAGGGTGGTGCTGGCCGCGGCGGGCAAGGGGAAAAGCCGGGCGGTGGCAGTTCCCGCGCCCGTTTTGGTAGCCGAGGGCGTACCGAACGTAAGGCGGATATTGGGCGAAATATTAGTAGCGGTGAGCGTAGTGTTGCTCGTGACGGGGTCGGAACCGGTGTAGCGGCGGCAGGCAATACGGATGGGGTTGGTGGTGATGCCGTAGAGGTAGCGCGCCCGCGGCCCGATGGTGGCCTGCACGTTGCCGGCCTTGCGCAGTACCAGCACGGCGAGGTTTTGGGTGGCCGTATTGGGGTAGGCGAAGGGCGTGCGCAACACCACTTCCTGGTAGCCGCGCGGAGTGGCATTGGGGAAGGTGCCGGCGCACTCTACCCTGCCATTTTTCCAGGTATTTGATAACAAGCGACTTGCGAAATAAGCCAGTTCAGTAAGGCCATCACTTGTCGGGCCAGTGCGTCGGTGCTGGCCGTGGCTGGGCGGGTGATTTGGCG
>NZ_BAABDI010000040.1:0-39392 GCF_039539545.1 Hymenobacter antarcticus
GGAACGGCCCCACCTGGCCCTGAATTACTTAACCCCCAATCAAGTCCATTTGCAAGGAAAAAGCCCCGCCGGAAAATCCGAGCAGGGCCCTTGCCTTATTCCTGTCAACATATAGCCGGACGAGACAGTCATTTTCACGCAATCGCGTGATATTAAGCTCAGTGAGCCGTTGCGCATCCGGGCTTTCTCTCTACATTACGACTGGAAAATCCCTGCCCAACCCCACGCGGCTTCCCGAGCTACATTTCAAGCAATCATTTTTTCACCCTCTTTTCCAAACACCCATGAGGATACCCTTACATTTCCCCGTCATCACGCGCGGACGCCGGCCCTGGGCCACGGCCCTGCTGCTGGCCGGCCTGCTGCTGGGCAGCCGCGCCGGCCAGGCCCAAACGGCTTATTGCAACACCGGTTTGGGCGGCGTTTGTGGCAGCAACAACATTTCGGACGTGGGCCTGTCGGGCACCACGCTCAACGCCACCGGCCTCACCTGCACCGCTACGGGCGGCCAGGCCTACACCAGCTACCCCGCCACGGGGGCCACCACGGCTACCCTGTCGGGTGGGGTGCCCTACACGCTGAGCGTGACCCTGACGGGGCCCAGCATCGTGTCGGTCTGGATTGACTACAACCGCAATTTCATCTTCGAACCTGGTGAGTGGACACGGGTAGCCACGGTTTCGCCGGCGGGCGCACCGGCCACCGTGAGCCTGCTGGTACCCGCCACGGCGGTGCAGGGCACCACCGGCATGCGCGTGCGCAGCCGGGCCCAGGGTAACACCAACGGCGCTACTGACGCGTGCAGCAACTTCGGCAGCGGCGAAACCAAGGACTTCACGGTGACTATCGGGGCCCCGGCGGCCTGCCCGGCCGTGAGCGGCCTGACCGTGACCGGCATTACCGGCTCGGGAGCTACCGTGGGCTTTACGCCGGTAGCCAGCGCCGGCAGCTACACCGTGACCGTGACGCCGACCGGCGGCACCGCCACCACCCAAACGGTTACGGCTTCCCCCATCACCCTCACCGGCCTCACGCCCAGCACCGGCTACACGGTGCGCATCGTGGGCAGCTGCGGCGCGGGCCAGACCTCGGCCCCCAACAGCATCAGCTTCAGCACGGGCTGCCTGGCAGCCCCTTACACGGCGGTGAACAACACCACGGCCTACACCCAGGACTTCGAGGCGGCCTGGCTGAGCCAGTGCGGCACCAACGACGTGCCGGCCCTCAACTGGCGCAACACCCCCGTGACGGGCAACACCTCGTGGCGGCGCGACGACGACGGCGCTTCGGCCGCCTGGAGCAGCAACTTCGGCGCTTATACCCCGCCCGGCAGCCCGCTCAGCGGCGGCACCAGCCTGCACTCGGCCCGCTTCCACTCCTACGATGTGACGGCCCGCGGCGTGGGCACGCTGGATTTGTACGTGAACATGAGCGGCACCGGCGGCACGCCCACACTCAACTTCGATTACATCAATATTTCGGGCAGCGACTCGCTCAAAGTACTGGTGAGCACCAACGGCGGCACCAGCTTCAGTGCCACGCCCCTGGCCGGCTTCAACCAGGCCAGCGCCTGGACGCGCCAGACCGTGAGCCTGCCCGCTACCGGCCTCACGGCCACCACCATTATCCGCCTGCGGGCCACCGGCGACTTCGGTATTACAGACATTGGCGTGGATAACGTGCGGGTGAGCTACGTGAGCTGCCCGGCCGTGACGGGCCTCACCGTGACCGGCATTACGGCCACCACGGCCTCCGTCGGCTTCACACCCGTTTCGGGGGGTGCCAGCTACACCGTGACCGTGACGCCCACCGGCGGCACCGCCACCACCCAAACGGTTACGGCTTCGCCCCTGAACCTGACCGGCCTCACGGCCAGCACCGGCTACACGGTAAGCATCGTGGGCAGCTGCGGCGCGGGCCAGACCTCGGCAGCGGCCGTTACCACCTTCAACACCAGTTGCGTGGCAGCTCCTTACACGGCGGTGAACAACACCACGGCCTACACCCAGGACTTCGAGACGGCCTGGCTGAGCCAGTGCGGCACCAACGAGGTGCCGGCCCTCAACTGGCGCAACACCCCCGTGACGGGCAACACCTCGTGGCGGCGCGACGACGACGGCGCTTCGGCCGCCTGGAGCAGCAACTTCGGGGCCTACACGCCCGCCGGCAGCCCACTCAGCGGCGGCACCAGCCTGCACTCGGCCCGCTTTCACGCCTACGATGTGGCGGCCCGCGGCGTGGGCACGCTGGATTTGTACGTGAACATGAGCGGCACCAACGGCACCCCAACCGTAACCTTTGACTACATCAATACTTCGGGCAGCGACTCGCTCAAGGTGCTGGTGAGCACCAACGGCGGCACCAGCTTCAGCGCTACACCCCTGGCTCGTTTCAACCAGGCCGGTGCCTGGACGCGCCAGACCGTGAACCTGCCCGCTACCGGCCTCACGGCCACCACCATAGTTCGCCTGCAGGCCGTGGGCGACTTCGGCTTTTCCGACATTGGCATCGACAACGTGCGGGTGGCTTACGTGGCCTGCCCGGCCATCACGGGCCTCGCGGCTTCGGGCATCACCACCACCACGGCGTCCGTTGGCTTCACCACCGGGCCGGCCGGCACCACCTACGCCGTGACCATCACGCCCAACGGCGGCACCGGCACCACGCAAACGGTTTCGACTTCACCCCTGAACCTGACCGGCCTCACGCCGGGCACGCTCTACACGGTGAGCATCGTGAGCAACTGCGGCGGTGGCCTCACCTCGCAGCCGAGCACGCTCACGTTCCGCACGCTGGCCATTGCGCCGGTGAACGACGACTGCGCCGGGGCCCTGAACGTGCCCGTGCAGTTTGGCACCTGCGTTACCCAGACCAGCACCGACAACAGCGCCGCCACGGCTTCGGCCGGCGTGCCCGCCCCGGGCTGCGCCAGCTACCTGGATGGCGACGTGTGGTTTAAAGTAACCGTGCCCGCCAGTGGCACCGTGACCGTAGAAACCGTGGTGCCCACCGGGGGCAGCCCCATCACCGATACCGGCCTGGCCATCTATTCGGGTAGCTGCGGCACCCTGGCCCTGGTCGACTGCGACGATGACAGCAGCCCAAACGGCAATTTCTCCCTGCTGACGCTGAGCGGCCGCACGCCCGGCGAGATTCTCTACCTGCGGGTGTGGGAGTTTGGCGGTGGCACTACCGGCCCCGTAGCCGTGTGCGTTACCTCGCCTTCGAACTGCGCCGTGCCCACCGCCCCCAGCGCCACTAACCTCACCAACACCACGGCCCAGCTGACCTGGGCCGGGCCAACCGGCGGCCTGCCTGCGGGCAACACCTACTCGCTGGAATATGGCCTGCAAGGCTCGGCGCAGGGCTCCGGCACGGTGGTGAACAACATCATCACCACCAGCTACGCCCTCACCGGCCTGCAACCCGCCACGGCCTACTGCTTCTACGTGCGCCAGAACTGCGGAGCCGCCAACGGCAGCAGCGCCTACACGGCCGCCACCTGCTTCACCACGTCGCTCACGGCCCCGATTAACAACGAGCCCTGCGGCGCGCTGGGCCTGGGCACCGGCACTATTTCCGGCTCGAACGTGGGCGCGACCACCAGCGTGCAGAACGGCATCAACCTGCCCGCCTGCTCGTCGGCCCAGCTGCCCAGGGACGTGTGGTTCTTCTTCACGCCCACCGGCACGAGCACCACGCTCAACATCACCGGCACCACGGCCGGCATGGTGCGCGTGTACAGCAGCCCCAACTGCGCGAATGGTCCATTCAACCTGGTTACCTGCGCCTCGTCGGGGGCCAACAACACGGCCATCACCGCCCCGATTAGCGTCACCGGCCTCACGGCCGGGCAGCGCTACTACGTGGCCGTGAGCGGCTACGGCAGCTCCGATGTCACGGGCGCGTTCACCCTGGCCGGCTCCGGCCTGGTTACCGCCACCCGGGCCCAGGCCGAGACCAGCGCCCTGCTCGTGTACCCCAACCCGAGCAACATCGGCCAGCTCACCCTGCGCCTGGCCGGCCTGCGCGGCCCGGGCCAGGCTACGCTGCTCAACGCCCTCGGTCAGCTCGTGCGCACGGCCCCGCTGGCCGGCACCGCCGAGCAGGTCCTCAGCACCCGCGGCCTGGCCGCCGGCCTCTACACCCTGCGCGTGAGCATGGACGGCCAGGTGCTAACCCGCAAAGTCGTGCTTGAATAGGGAATCTCAGCACGCAGCAAACGAAAAGAGCCGGCAGTTGCCGGCTCTTTTTTTGTTGGGGTAATAAATTGTCAAGTAGAAGCGACTGGATAAAAACCAACCGTCATGCTGAGCGCAGTCGAAGCATCTCTACCGCTTGGTATGAGCCGTTCAACGAAGCGGTAGAGATGCTTCGACTACGCTCAGCATGACGTTCTTAATGCATCAGAGCGCGCTTTACTCCACTACCAGCGAGCGGGTGGCCGTGCCGGTGGCTCCTTCGGCCTGCACCAGGTAGCTGCCGGGGCGCAGGGCGCTCAGGTCCAGCGTGGCATCGAGGCCGGCGGGGTACTGGGTGAGCACCGGGCGGCCCAGCAGGTCGCGCACGGTGAGGCGGGCGGCGGGGGCGGGCAGGCGCACGGTGGCCTGACGGCGGGCCGGGTTCGGAAACAGGTCGAAGGCGAAGCTGGCGGCGGCCCGGGTGGCGGTGGGCACGAATGCCCGGTTTTCGAGCACCAGAATCCGGTCGTCGGTGGCGGCGGGGTTGCCCCGGCCGTCGCGGTTGCTGGTTCCGATGTAGACCTTGCCCTGGGGCGACACGCAGATGGCGCGCAGCCGGCCGAACGTGGTCAGGAAATCGGTGCGGGTCGGGATGGTGAGGCCGGCCGCGTCCAGCGTGAGCTGGGTGAGCTTATTGTCTTTGAGCACGGCCAGGAGCAGGCTGCCGCGCCAGCCCGGAATGGCGGGGTGGTCGTAGTAGGTGAGGCCGGCCGGGGCGATGGTGGGCGTCCAGGTAGTGAGCGGTTCGCGCACGTTGTTGGCGGCACAAAAGGTGGCTTCGGCCGGTAGGTTGCAGTAGCCCTCCACGTTGGGCCAGCCGTAGTTGCGGCCAATTTCAATCTTGTTGATTTCGTCGTCGGTGCTGGGGCCGTGCTCCGAGCTGTAGACGCGGCCGTTGGGCAGCTGCACGAGGCCCTGCGGGTTGCGGTGGCCCAGGGTATACACCAGGCTGCCGGGCGTGGGGTTATCGGCCGGAATGGTCCCATCGAGGTTCATTCTCAAAATCTTCCCGTTGAGCGAGGCCCGGTTCTGCGATTCGGAAGCCAGCAGCGCGTCGCCGGTGGTCATGAGGATGGTGCGGTCGGGCAGCACCAGCAGGCGCGAGCCGCTGTGGTTGGTGGTAGCCACGATATTACCGAGCAGCACCAGCGGGTTGGTGAGCGTGGTGGCCCCGGTGGTGTAGGTGTAGCGCACCAGCTTTTCCTTCAGCACGCTCTGGTCGGTGTAGTTGTAAACCACGAATACCCAGTAGGTAGCCACCGGCGGCACGGACAGGGGAAAGGGCTCCATCACGGCCAGCCCCAGCAGGCCGCTCTCGTTGCTCTCCGTCACGTCGGGCAGCGTGAGCAGCAGCGACACCTGGCCCGTGGCGGGGTTCACGCGGCTGATGCGCCCGGGCCGCTCGGTCATCCAGATGAAGTTATCCGGCCCCCAGGCCAACTCCCAGATGGTGGTCAGGTTGCCGGCCAGGGCCGAGGCCGTGACCGTAGTAGCGCCCACCGGGAACGTGGCCAGGGCCGGAGCCTGGGCCACGGCGGCCAGCGGCAGCCCGCCCAGCAGGAAGGCAGCCAGCGCAATGCGTAAAGTTTTCATACTGAGACCAAGTGGTGTGAATGAGCAACCTAAAATACGCCGTTTTAGTTAACTGATGCTACGCACTTAATCAGAGCTGGCGCGCGTCTGCGACGCGCTGCCGATTGGCTTCGAGCCTGCGGCTCGGGCATGAAGGCCACTTTACAGCAGTTCCCAGGTCGCCATACGTTTTTTAAAGGAATTAAAAATGAAGAATTAAAAATTAAAAATCTGACTATCAATTTTTTAATTCTTCATTTTTAATTCTATCCATCAAAGCGGAAACCGCCCTAGCGCCCTCTCGCGAGTTATTCGACCCCGAGCCGCAGGCTCGGGACCAGGCGGCAGCGCGTCGCAGACGCGCGCCAGCCTGGAGGTGTAAGGGCTAACCATGTAACACCCGGACCAAACTTTTAGCCGAAGCCAATTTTTGATGCCCTCCAGGTACCCATCAGGGACCGCCGCTCGACGGGCTGCTTTAGAGTTGGCCGTGGTGGCGCTCCTATTCGGAGATGGGGCGGTGGTAATGGCCGGGGCGGGAATATCCGAAAGGATTACACTAGAGCAGTTTCCGAGTCAGTGTACATTTTTTAAAACAGTTAAAAGTTGAGAGTTAAAAGTTAAAACCCACTACGCCTGATTTTTAACTTTTAACTCTCAACTTTTAACTCTGTACATGAACTTGGAAACTGCTGTAAGCAGTCACGCATAAGTAAACGCACAGTGAAAAGGCGGTCATGCTGAGCTTGTCGAAGCATCTCTACCGCTTCGCATGAGCCGTTCAACGAAGCGGGAGAGATGCTTCGACAAGCTCAGCATGACGTTCAAGCGAATACGATTACTTCTGCACAAGTGCTTAATCGGTACAGGAGGGCTATAATCCGCCCGGATATTCCCGCCCTGGCCGTAGTTCGTCAGCGGGTTTCCCCGTTACCGCCCGGCCCTTATTTGACGATAATTAGCCGTTGAACCAAGGATTTTCCGGAGCTTTCGTATCGACATAGGTAGAGGCCCGTAGGCAGGTCTTCCGCGTTGAGCGAGAGTGCGTAGTCATGGTCGGCATCCGCCACTCCATTGAAGAGTACCGCTACGATACGTCCCTGGCCATCGTAGAGGCGAACCTGTGCCGGGGCGGTATCCACTTGGCGGAAACGAATGGTCGTGCGGGTGCCAAAAGGATTGGGGTACGCCTCGAGGAGCGGGGCCTGCGACAAGTCAGCGGGGCGGGCATCAGGGCTGGCAGTTCGGTTTGATGGCGCTACGCAGGCACCCAGGGCGTCGCCGGGGTGGCCGTTGAGGTGGGCGGGCACGGCACTGGGCGCGATGCAGATTTCGTGACCGTTGTGGCACACGACAACCTTATCGTTTTTGTTACCGCAGCGCACGTCCAGCACGTTCACGATGACGGTGCTGGCCGCCGCCGTGCAGCCGTTTGCATCGGTAGCGGTGAGGGTGTAAGTCGTGGTGAAAGTGGGGCTTGCGGTAACGGTGCTGCCCGTTGTGCTGCTTAGGCCCGTAGCCGGAGCCCAGATGTAGGTATACCCACCGACACCACCGGTAGCAGTCCCATGCAGCGTCAGGCTCTGGGCACCGTAGCCGCGATAGATGGTACGCGGTAAGGTGCCGGTGAATATGGTGAGCGGAATGGCGCTTGCCGTGGCCACTATGGCCGGGGCCTGCGTGAGCACAATGAAGCGAACCGTTTGGGTGCCATTGGCATCGGTGATGGTAATGGTGTACGTACCGGCGGCCAGCCCTTTCACCGTAGCGGTAGTCTGGCCGGTGCTCCACAGATAGCGGTACGGCTCACAACCGCCACTTACGCTGACCGTCGCGGTACCGGTGCGGCCCCCGAAGCAGCTCACGTTGTAACCGGTGGAAGCGCTACCGGTGTTGCCATTACCGCTCCCCTGCCCGAAGGTGGGGCTGCTTACACTGGCAAGCATCGGCCGGGCAAGAACCGTTACCTGAAACGAGCGGCTGGTGCGGTTGCCCGCCAGGTCGGTGGCCGTGAGAATAACCGTTGTGGTACCCACCGGGAAGGTCGAACCGCTCTGGTGCGAGGAGGCAAGGGTGGCGCTGCAGTTGTCGGCAATCAATGGAGCTGTCCAGTGCACCACGGCGGAGCAACCGGTAATTGCCGCCAGGGTGGAAATGTTAGCTGGCAGCGCGGCGATAGTCGGGGCAATGGTGTCGGCAACTGTAACGATTACAGTGCTGCTGGCTGCATTTCCGTGAATATCCATGACCGTTACGCTCACGTTATTAGGGCCCAGATTCGCACAGTCAAACGAGGTAGTGCCGACTGAAACGGATGCCACACCACAGGCATCCAGAGAGCCATTGTTCACCTGCGCCGCGGCCAGGCTGGCCTGGCCAGCGGCATTGAGATAGACCGTAACGGGGCGGGTACGCACCGTGGGCACCACACTATCTACTACCGTGGCCGTGGCGGTAGTCGTGCCCACGTTGCCGTCGGTATCGGTCACGGTTAGGGTGACGGTATTGGGCCCAACATTCGAACAAGTGAAGGCACTGGGCGAAACCGTGACGGTGGCCAGGCCACAGGCGTCGGCGGAGCCATTGTCTACCTGAGCGGCCGTGATGCTGGCATTGCCGGTGGCATCGAGCTGCACGGTCACGTTCTGAGCCACGGCGATGGGTGCCCTCGTGTCGGCCACCCGCACGGTCTGCGTAGCGATGGCCACGTTGCCGGCGGCATCGGTCGCCGTCCAGGTCACCACGGTCAGGCCTTTCGGGAAAACGGCCGGGGCGTTATGAGTAACCAGGGTGCCGGCGCAATTGTCGCCGGCGACAGGGCTACCCAAAGCCACCCCCGACGCCGAGCACTGGCCTGGGTCGGTAGTGGCGGTTACGGCGGCCGGGGCGGTAATCGTAGGCAGTTGGGTATCCACCACGGTTACGATAGCGGGCATCGAGGAGCTGTGGCCGGCGGCATCGGTGGCCGTCAGCGTCACGGTGTTCGGGCCCCGGTTGGTACAGTCGAAGGCCGTGCGGTCGAGGGCCAGACTGAAGGTACAGTTGTCGGTGCTGCCATTGTCAACGTCGGCGGGCGCCAGGGTGGCGGTTCCGGCGGCACTCAGCGGCAGCGTAATGTTACGGGTCAGAACCGTCGGGGCCACATTATCCTGATGGCCCAGGGCGTAAGTGGCCGTAGCCGAGCAGCCATTGGCGTCGGTGGCGGTGACCGTGTAGCTGCCCACGGGCAAAGCGGCCAGGTTTTGGGTGGTGGCCCCGTTGCTCCAGCGGTAGGTGAGCGGAGCCGTCCCGTTGCTGACCATCAGGTTCAGCGCGCCGTTGCTGCCCCCGGGACAGGCCACGGGGGTGGAAGCAGCCGTCAGTTGCAGGTTGCAGCAGCTGGTCACTACCACGTTTAGGGTCACGGTGGTTATGCCGGTGGGGCTGCCGTTATCCGTAGCCGTCAATACCAGCTGATGCGAGCCCGTGTTGCACAAACTCCCCGTTATTACGATGTGCGCACTGGCCGTGGTGCCGTTAGTTGTGGTCACGGTGGTATTGCACAAGCCGCCCGTATTCACGGCCACCGTCACGGTCTGGTTCACTTCCGGCGCCAGAAACTGGGGGTCCAGCGTCACGGTCTGGCCGCAGGCCACGTTCACTGTATTGTTGAAGGGCATGTTGCTGGCCGAGGGCGGGATGTTGCCCGAATTGCCCACATTGACCCCAAAGCACTGACCATCGAGGTAGTGCACCCCGTCGTACGCCCCGCCGGGGCCGTCGTAGTTTGAGTTGTTGAGGTTGAAACGACCCACCTGAACATAGTCTGCGCCGTTGCCGTTGTTGACGCCTACCGTAGACGGCACACCCAAAAATCCATTGGTCCCGCCCGACGCCGAGCCGGTGGTCCACTGCATATCGTCGTAGCGCAGGCTCACGTTCTGGCCCGGCCCGAGGAGGGTGTCCGCATCAGAACCGATAATGGCCTGGAATGAATTCCGCTTATCGGCCATGCTGTTGTAGTAGCCCACGTTGTCCCAGGTCACAATCAGGTTGGTGGCGCTGAGCTTGTAGTGAATCGCGCCGCTGGCCGGGTTGCGCGTATCCACATCGGCCCAAAAGGGGGCTACCATGGGCACCTGCGCCGGGAAGCCCGACGACGAAAATCGGCTGTAAGCCCCCATAAACGTCAGGTTGCCGTTGGTATTAATCCACGCCTGCCTGTAAACCGTGCCGTACAGGTGAAAGTCGAAGGGCAGCGCGATGGGACCGAAGGAGCCGTCGTCGTTGCGGGGCAGGGCGGTGTACGAAGCATCCAAGGGAATGAAGCACCCGGCACTGATTCGCTGTGCCTGCACCTGTGCTTTGGGCTTGCCGGCAGCTACCGGCCTCCCACCAGCGGCCGCGGGGCGGAGGCCGGTAGTCGCGGCCGCGATTTTGGCGGCGTCATACCCGATGGTACCAGAAGGGTCCGTGACCGTTTGCCCTGCGCCGGCCAGCGCACCAAGAAGGAGCGGTACCAGCAGGGCCGCAACGTGTAGTATATTTTTTTTCATAGTACCAGAGCGAGTAATAGTGGGGATTGTAAGTCTTGGTGTTGTCGGCACCACCCGTCCGTGCAGGCAAGCTTGCCAGGGCCTTGCCGCAACGCCCAAATGAGGTGAGGCCCACAACTCCTGGACCGCGCATACCATCGCCCTTGCTGATGGGCAAATGGCGGTGGCAGCCGGATGGGTCGGCCTGGCAAGCAGCATGTTGACGGTTGGGAAAGCTGATGCTGACGAACAGTATTATTCGCGCACCAAGCGGACCGTTTGACGCAGGGCCCCCTGCTCAACATGCAGAAAATACAGACCTGATGACAGGCAGGTTGCCGGCTCCAGCGGTAGCGGGTTACTACCCATTACCAGCACGAGCTGGCGCTCGGCTACCACGCGCCCAAGGGCGTTGGTGAGGCGAAGGGTTGCCGGACCAGCCTGCTCGGTGTCGATGTGCAGGTTGCACGGCAACCGGGAGGGCGAAGGGTACACAGATACCCGCAGTCCAGCTATTGGGGCGGTGGTCACCGTGCGCACCGACGAGTAGTGGCTCGAACTATCCGAATCAACTTGCTTGAGACGGTAATAGACGACGCTGGCCGAGTACCGCTCCAGGTTGGCGTCCGTCCAGGCATACGCTTGGGGAGTAGTAGTGGTAGCGTGGCCGCTCACTCGCCCCACGGTGCGGTACTGCCGCCCGTCGACGCTGCTTTGCACTGCGAAATAAGCGTTTTTGAGTTCCGAGGCGGTGGCCCAGCGCACCAGAGCAGTTCCGTTCCGGTGCTCGGCAGTGAAGCTTATCAGCTGCACGGGCAGGGGCATCGGGGCGGCAGAGATGGTAGCCACGTTGTTATCCAGCGTGATGACTCCCAGCCGGGAGAGGCCCCGGCCCTGCAGCGCGGCATTGGCCAGTAGGGTGATGTCGCCATTGCTGAGAATGGTGCCTTTGAAGGCCGCATTGGCGCCAATGGTAACCGGCCCACTCACTTTCCAATACACATTTTCCCAGGCCGCAGCATTGATAAGCCGCACGTTGGAAAGGGCGGCCGCGGAAAGCGGGCCATTGATTTTGATGATAAACAGCGCGTTCGCGTCGCCCTCCCCATTCAGGTTCAGGACGCCCGTCAGGCTGGCACCGGTGCCCACGCGGTAGGTACCAGCGGTGAGCATCTGGCCACTGCCCAGGGTAGTGCCGAGCAAGCTCCCCTGCGTGAAATCGGCCAGAGAATTGTAAGCCGCGTCCACGTCTTTGGCTACGTCCGCGGAAACAGAGTCAACGACGTGCTTGGTGCCGGTAAAAGTTCCGGGAGGAAAACCCGTCAGTACCCCGGCATTCGTGCCAATATTCCCCGTAACCGCGGTTGCTCCGGTATTATTAAAATCTCCAATGGACGTGAACAAGGCAAACGGAGTGGCCAGTCCCAGGTTAGGAGCCTGGGCGCAGCTTTGGTGAATGCTGCTCAGCAGGCCCCCTGAAGTCAAGGCCAGGAGTATTAGTATTTTCATATTGCGAGTAGATTTACAATATTTCGTTTTGACAGCCAATGCCATCAAGAAACCGGTGCGCTCGTTGGGATGCTTTCGGCTTAAGTTGTTAGTCGTTAGTTGTTGGTACAACTGCAATCGTCTGCCTGACAACTAACAACTCGTTTACTTTTGAACGACTACTTAGAGCCTATCCGAATAGGCAAGAAAAGAACGGTCATGCCGAGCGCAGCCGAGGCATCTCGCGTGCAGCAGTAATCAGCCGCCACCTCAACAAAGCGGGCGAGATGCCTCGGCTGCGCTCGGCATGACGGCCTATTCGGAGAGCCTCTTAGGGCTGAGGAACGGAGGCCCGCCCGACGCAGACCTGCGCCGCCGGCGTACCCGACTGCAGTTGCGTAGCGCCAAACGTGGCGGCCGAGCTGAAATCCCCACCCACGAATACCTCGCCGCCCGGGGCCAGGGCCAGAGCCTGCGTTTCGTCGGTAGCAGCTCCGCCACCAGCCGTAAGCCCCAGCCAGGAACCCTGGCGGTTCAGGCAGCCCACAAACACGTCCTGATGGCCGCGGCTGGTGAGCTGAAAGGCTCCGCCGTGAATGGTGCTGCTAAAGGTGCCGGCCACATAGAGCTTGCCCATTTTATCGAGGGCAATGCCAACGATGTTCTCCAGGTAATCGCTGGCCAGCACGGTCACCCACTGCCACTGGCCCGCATCGTTGAGCCGGGCCACAAAGCCGTCATCGCTGGAGTTGCTGGTCAGGCGGGTCGCGCCAAACTGCGCATTTCCCCAGAACGACCCCGTAACGAATACCCCGCCGGCGGGGTCCACGGTGATGCCTTTGCCATAGGCGGTGTTGGTGCCGGTGGCCGCCGTGGCCCATTGCCACTGCCCCCCGCTGCTGAGCTTGCCCACGAAGGCATCGTCCATGCCCCGCCCGGTAAGAACGGAAGCCCCGAATCGGGCGCTATTGCTGAAGTAGCCGGTCGCGTAGATGTCGCCGGCCGCGCTGGTGGCTAAGGCGCTGGTTTCGTCGTTTTCCGGGCTCCCGACCCCGATAGCCCACTGCCAGGCACCGGTTGGGGTGAGCCGGGCTACGAAAGCATCTTGCCCGCCGTGGCTCACCAGTTGGCTGGTACCGAAAGCAGCCGTTTCGGCAAACTGTCCACCCACCACGATATCTCCGTTGGCACTGGTGGCCAGGGCACAGGCCCGGTCCAGGCCGCTGCCGCCCGCCGCCGTGGCCCATTGCCAGGTGCCCTGCGGGCTAATCCGGGCCACAAACACATCCATGCTGCCCTGGCTGGTGAGCGTCACCGCCCCCAGCTGCACCTGGTCGCTGAAGCTGCCGCTGATAATGATGCTGCCGGTGGCATCGATGACCACGCCGGCGGCATTGTCGCTGCCGGCACCGCCCACTGCTACGGCCCAGTCCCAGGTACCGACCGCTGAGAGCTTGGCCACGAAAATATCGCTCCGCCCCTGACTAACCAGCGTGGTGTTGCCAAACTGGATGTCCTGCGTAAAAAATCCTACCTGGTAAGAATTGCCCTCCGCGTCCACCGCCAGGCTTTTGAGCTGGCCAATGCCACTGCCCGTCGACTGAGCCGCCCATTGCCACTTCGGGCTTTGGGCTTGGCTGGGCCGCGCCACCAGCAGGCAGGAAAGCAGTACGGCCAGCCCGGCTGCTTTCAGGAGGCTGAAACCCCATGCCTTAACTGGTTTGGCGCCTATTGCGTCGCGCTCCCGGTTGGTAATAAGGGGAGTGGGGGAAGTAAAATATAGGTTCATGAATAGAGAGGAATGTATAGGACAAATTTATTTATCCCCCTTCCCCTTATCCCGTTAAAGTTCTACCCGAAATGCGGTAGTCCCCTATACCCTATCCTGGCGCTATGCTCCACTCCTGTCAACGGGCACGATGAGCTCATGCGCGGCCGCCGGCACCGTTCTGGTTCTTTCCAGGACTGCCGCCCGGATGGCGTCTTCGTCGAGCGGCTTGTGGATAATGCCCTGCACCAACGCGTAGCCCCCGGCCTTCTCCGTATCCACGAGGGCCAGCGAGGAGGTGAGCAGGTAAATCCGGCAGCAGCCCTGCAAGGCCGCGGCGTGGGGAGCCAACGCTTCCAGAAACTCCCAGCCGTCCATCACCGGCATATTCAAGTCGAGGAAGATAAACTCGGGTGGCTCAGTCGCCAGCCGGGGCAGTAAGTGCGCCAGGGCTGATTCGGCACAGGCAAAAGGGAAAATCGGGGCCATGAAGCCTTCCAGGCGCAGCGTCTGCTCGGTGAGGAACAGGCTGACCGTGTCGTCGTCGATGAGGTAGGTGAGCATACGGCCGGAATTAACGCTTGTCCAGGTAGATGGTGAAGCGGGTGCCAAAATTCACCTCACTGGCGACCTCAATCTTACCGCCCATGGCCTCCACGTGGGTCTTGACCAGGAACAGGCCGATGCCCCGGCCGCGCTGGTTGGTGTGGAAGCGCTTGTAGAGCTG
The DNA here is from genome assembly GCF_039539545.1 of Hymenobacter antarcticus. Taxonomy (NCBI): domain Bacteria; kingdom Pseudomonadati; phylum Bacteroidota; class Cytophagia; order Cytophagales; family Hymenobacteraceae; genus Hymenobacter; species Hymenobacter antarcticus. The sequence goes on from NZ_BAABDI010000040.1 coordinate 14,311, forward strand.
AAAGACATCGGAGCCGGCCTTGAACATGTCGAACCCGGAGCCGTTGTCGGTGAAGGTGATGGTGGCCCCGCCGTGCTCCCCGGTGTAGCACTCGATGTCGACCTGCAAGGTGCGCTCCTCGGAACGGTACTTGATGGAATTGGACAGCAGGTTGTAGAAAATACTGTAGAGGTAGGCCCGGTTGCCCCGCGTCACGAGCTGGTCTTCGATGTTGAGCACCACGTTGCCGTCGCACTCGCGCAACGGCTCTTCCAGGTCCCGCACGGCCTGCTGGCACACGTCCCTCATCACCAGGGGCTCCAGCGCCTGCATGTCCTTTTTGTCCCGGATGGAAAGCACCAGGTTCAAATCCTTCAGCACATCATCGGCCTGCACCATGCTCTGGCGCAGGTTGGTGAGGGCCGTGGCAAATACGTCGCTGTTTTTGTCCAGTTTCGTGAGCACCGTGGCCAGCCCCAGGGCGTTGGCCAGGGGTGCCCGCAGGTTGTGCGAAATCACGTAGGTGAACTGCTGCAGGTCGCGGTTGTGGCGGTACAGGTCCTGGGTCATGGCGGCCTGGCTGGCTTCGGCTTCCTTGCGGTAGGTGATGTTTTGCTGAATGGCCACGTACTGGGTCAGCTGCCCGGCTTCGTCGTGAACGGGCGTAACGTCAATGGCAAACCACAGCTTCTGGCCCGACTTTTTGTAGTTGAGGATGGTGGCCGAAAACGGCAGTTGCCGCTGCATACGCTCCCGAATGAAGCTCATGGTGGTGGGGTCGGTTTCGGGCCCCTGCAGCACCACGCCGGGCGTGCGCCCCACCAACTCTTCCCGGCTATAGCCGGTGTGCTTTATGAAAGCTTCATTGACCCACTCGGTACGTCCCCGGGCATCGGTGATAAGCACGCCGTTGTCGGTGCCGCGAGCCACGAGGGCCAGTAGCTTGAGCTGCTTTTCGTTCGCCACCCGTTTGGTGATATCCGTAATGAATACCGATAAGCCATTGGCAAAGGGGTACGCTTTCACGTCCAGCCACAACTTTTCGCGCTCAAAATAAGCCTCAAACCGCACCGTTTCGCCGGTGTCGATGGCCCGCTGGTAGTGCTGCTGATAGATGCCGCCTGCTTTTTCAGGATACAGCTTCCATAGATTGACGCCGAGGGCACCCTCGCGGCTTATGCCCATCAGCCGCTCGGCCTCGTTGTTGAGGTAAGTCAGCTTCCAGTCGTTGTCGAGGGAAAAGCAGGCATCGTTGATGCTATCCAGAATCAAGCTGAGCTGCGCTTCCTGATGCTTGATAAGGTGCCGGGCGGCGGCCATTTCGGTGACGTCGCGCAGGGTGCAATAAATTCCGACTACCGCACCCTCGACCACCAGCGGGGTGTAGGTCACCTTCAGGGTTTGCGCCGGGCGTCCGGCAAATTGCACGGAGGCTTCAAACTGCGTTTTCTGACCGCTGGCGGCCTTCTCACGCTTCTTAATGAAGCGTGCGCGCACCTCCTCCGGCAGGAACCCGGCCAGCACCAGGTTGAGGACTTCGTGCCGCTCCTTGTTCAGAAACGCCAGCAGGGCCGGGTTAGCATCCAGAATGTGGCCGTCGGGGCCTATGAAAGCCGCCAGCGCGGAGTCGCTCTCGAAGAGTGCCCGAAAGCGCTGCTCGCTCTCGGTGTGCGCCAGGCTGATGAGCTTGCGCGCCGTGATGTCGCGCGAGCTCACCACGTAGCTTTTGCGACCATCCTGCAGGTAGGAGTTGACGGATGTTTCCAGCCACCGCCACTCGCCGCCGGCCGTGCGGAAGCGAAAATCGGGAATTGTAACCACGTCCTGAGTGGCCAGCAGCGCGAAGCAGGCCTCGGCCCTCGCCCGGTCGTCGGGGTGGATAAAGTCGAATGCGAGACGGCCCACCAGCTCTTCGGGCCAGTAGCCGAGGGTGCGCTGGGTAGCCCCGCCGATGTACGTGTAGACCCCCTGCTCGTCTACCATCCCCACCATATCGAAACCGTTCTCGATGATGGTCCGGTGCCGCAGTTCCTGCTCGCGGGCTTGCTCGGCGGCGCGGCGCTGCTGGGTCACGTCGCGCCCCACGCAAATCAGGAGCTCATCGGTGGCGGCCCGCAGCGCCGACCAGGCAATGTGGACCTCCTGGCCATCTTTGCCCAGGCAGCGGCTTTCGAACCCCACGGGCTCGGCCCGCCCAAAAGCGTCCAGGAATTTTTCCAGGGCGGTAGTGCTCTCGTCGGGATGGATAATTTCGGATATGTGCCTGCCTATCATTTCGTTCGTATCATAGCCCAGGGCCCGACGCCAGGCATCGCTCACCTGCCGAAACTGGCCGTCGGGGCTTAGCGCACAAATCAGGTCCGGGGAAAAGCCCATCATGGTTTTCAAGATGCTGAAGTCTTCGGGGGTGCTCATTGGAGTTTGCTAAGGGGTTCATCGTGCTGTAGCCACCATCCCAAACGGGAAAGGGCCATTCTGGCAAGGGTACGGCGCGGACACCTCTTCCTCGCACTAAGCGCAACACAAATGAAAGCCTAGTTAACCCGAAGGCGTTCAACTATTCAGTTGTTAAGCAATAAATTTTCGTGGGTTGGGCAAACGCCTGCGCTGCCGGGCCGCGGAAAAGGGAGGCCATTGGCCACCCCGTACCGAATCCCGAGCCGCGCGCAGGGCCCGGCCCGGCCCAGCCCGGCCCGCGAAAAACAAGTTAAAGACAGGAGCGCACGCCGCGCGCTGGCGGTGGCTCCGAGGCCCGCCTCGTGGGCTTGCACCCGGTTGACAACCGGGTACGGGACGAAAAACGGATGGCCCGCGCGATGGCGCGGGAATCCTGTAACGGCGAGGCTGGATATAATTCAGGGCGCATCGGCGGGGCGAATTTATTAAAACAGATTAGCAGGCCGCGGGCAAGGCCAGTGCGTAGCGAGTGCCAACCGCACTTATTACCAACCCCTATAACTTGCGGTGGCCGGTAGCAGGGCCATTACAAAATTCCGTGTCTCCGCACTCAGTTGCCCGCGCAAAGCCTACCCAAGATGCGGGTGCTGCCCCACCATTCAATGCCAATCGCCAACTTTTTATCACTATAAGGCCTATCCGAATAGGCTACAGAAGAATGTCATGCCGAGCATTCTGCGCATTAAGCAGAGACCGAGGCATCTCGCTCGCATCGTTGCCCCGATTGAGTCACTGCCGCACGCGAGATGCCTCGGTCTCTGCTTAATGCGCAGAATGCTCGGCATGACGGCCTATTCGGATAGGCTCGAAGTAGTCAGTCATAATTAATAAGTAGTCAGACATATTTTCAGATTTCTGATTATCAGAATTTTGCTATCTCACTACTGACTAGCTTGATTCTGATTACCTACTTATTCAAAACAATAGTTAAACTGTTTTAGGCCAGCCCCTGTTAGCCGCCTGCGGATACGGAGCCCGTTGAAAATCAACCCACCAGGCGTTAGCCGTTCAACGCTTGCCATCCACTCGGCGGTCACTCGCACATTGGGCGGTTTAAGTAGTCGTTCAAAAGTAAACGGGTTGTCAGTTGCTCGTTGTTAGTTGTCAGTCAGGCGATTGCCATCCTGCCAACAACTAACAACTAATGACTAACAACTTAGAAGAGGGGCTCTTTTTTAGAAAAAGAGCACGCACTTCGAATTTTACCTTCATTCCCATGCCTGAGTCGCCCTGTTGTGGCGCGATTTAAAGCAGGTGGGTGATTGCGGTTAGCTGGTCCTAATTTCCATTTTTTTCTAGTGCATGCAACACGTTACGCTGGCGATAGTGGAAGACGACGCGGTAATGATGAAGGTGCTGCGGGCGTATTTCGCCCAGCAGGCCGACATCCGGCTCGTATGCGTGGCCGCTTGTGTGGAAGAGCTGCTGGCCGAGCTTGAGGTGGCCCTGCTGCCCCGCGTGCTGCTGCTCGACATTGGCCTGCCCGGGCTGAGCGGCACCCAGGCCCTGCCTCTGCTCAAAGCCCGCTACCCCGCCCTGGAGGTCATCATGTTCACCGCCTACGAGGACATCGAGCACATCTACCAGGCCCTCTGCTGCGGGGCCACCGGCTACCTCACCAAGGGAACCCCCCTCGAACAGCTCGGGGCCGGCGTGCGCGAGGTCGCCCGCGGCGGCGCCCCGATGAGCCGCCAGGTCAGCCGCAAGGTCCTCGGCCACTTCCGACCAACCCCCACCACCCACGCCGCCCTGCTCACCCCTCGCGAGCAGCAGGTCCTGCAGGGCATCGTCGACGGGCTCAGCGACAAGGAAATATCCTCCCGACTCGACCTCTCCACCCTCACCGTCCGCACCCACGTCAAGCACGTCTACCGCAAAATGCAGGTCAACAGCCGAACCCAGCTCCTCAGCCAACACCTCCGAGGGCTCGTTTAGACTCGCAAGGGCGGGCAATGTGTTACAGGGCCCCTAGAGCAGTTTCCGAGTCAGTGTACATTTTTGAAAACAGTTAAAAGTTGAGAGTTAAAAGTTAAAACCCACTATGTCTGAGTTTTAACTTTTAACTCTCAACTTTTAACTCTGTACATAGACTTGGAAACCGCTGTAAGCTCCTCCTGGCATCGGCCTTGAGATGCTGCCCCGACCGGCTAAACTACCGGGCTCAACTCATCCCTTACAGCAGTTTCCAAGTTCATGTACAGAGTTAAAAGTTGAGAGTTAAAAGTTAAAACCCACTACGTCTTATTTTTAACTTTTAACTCTCAACTTTTAACTGTTTTCAAAAATGTACACTGACTCGTAAACTGCTCTAATTCAAAGCGAAAGGCTCCGGCAAGGCTAAGCCAGCCAGTGGCCGGAATAGCTAAAAAAAGGGCTGGCCAGTGGCCAGCCCCTTTCAAGTGGAACGAGGCCATGCGCCCGGCTCTTAGCGTACCACAAGGCGCTGGCTCAAAGCACCACAGTGTAAGATATAAAGACCGGCGGGCAGGTCTTGCAGTGAAAGGAGGGTATCGGCGCCAGCGTCGGCAACCGGCTGCGTGCGTACCAGGCGGCCCATTGCATCGAACACCTGCAGCGGGGCCGTGGGCAGCGGCCCGAGAATGCGGACGGATACGGTCTCGTGGGCAGGGTTGGGGTAGGCCTGCAGCTGCGGGGCCAGGTCGGCCCGGCGCAGCTGCACCGCGCGCACGGGCGAGAAGGTAGCCTGACCGTTGGTGTCTACCTGGCGCAGACGGTAGTAGAGGATGGCAGCGCCGGCGGGCAGCCGGGCATCGCGGAAGCCGTAGCTGTGCGAGGTGCTGCTGGTGCCGGCCCCGCCCACGCTGCCCAGGGTCGTGAAGGTCTTGCCGTCGGCGCTGCGCTCCACCTCGAAGTGGTCGTTGCGCAGCTCCGAGGCCGTGGCCCAGGCCAGTTGCACGGCCGCCGTGCCTTCGGCTTTGGCCGTGAAGGCGCTCAGCTCAACGGGCAGCGGCGGTGAGCCGGGCAGCAGGGCCCCGAACACGGTGGACTGGGCCGGGCCCTTGTAGTTTTCCGCGTTATTGATGAAGGTCGTCTCATTCAGGTTGGTGCTGTTGTAGTCGAACACGTAGGCGTAGTAAGTCGTCGACGGGGCCAGGGCGGTGATGGTGGCCGTGGGCGCTCCGCCCGAAAACACCACGTAGTATTGTTTGCCCTGGCTGTCCTGCAGCATGCTTTGGCCCGCTCCCTGGTAGGCCCCGTTGCCGGCGTTGTAGTCCGTGCCATCCACGGGCAGCACGTCGGGGAGCACCAGCGTGCTGCTGGTGCTGACCAGCACCATGTGAAACTCGCCGTAGCCCGAAAGCCCATTGTCGGGGTTGAAGGTGATGGCTGCCGATGAGGCCCCCGTGGTGCGGGCTGCCGTGAAGGGCGTGTCGCGGGTGGGCTCCATGTCGATGGCCGTGCCGCGCAGCTTGTTGGCATCCGTGCCCGACAGCCCGCTCACAATGGTGGTGGTGGCATTGGCCGGGGCGGCCGTCACGTCCGGCGTCAGGTATTGCAGCACGGCCTGGGCCGCCCCCACGCGGCTGGGGGCATACGTCACGTAAATATCCTGGTCGATGATGTTGGTAGTCGGGTCCGGGGTGAGCTGAATGAAGCTGGTGCCGGGGCTGGTCGGGTCGGTATAGGTAATGCCGTCGGTCGAAATCTGGAACTGGGCGTAGCCGTTGGGGTTGCCCAGGGCCCCCGCCGACTCACCCGAAACCATAATTTTGGCCGGGCTGCGAAGTAGCTCCGCATGAATGCGGATAAGCTGGGGCGCGGTGCGCACAACGGCTCCGATGACCAGCGGGCCTTCCGGACTGTACAGGGTGCGCGACTCAATACTGCCGATGCTGTTGGCTCGCACAATGGTGGCTATCGACGTGGCGGGGGCACTGTCGAAGGTGATGCCCGTGCCGCTTTCCGTACCCGCCACCAGGGGAACGTAGCGGATGTACACCGTCGTGTTATTCACCGTGCCACCCGGGGCCGCGATGGCGAGGGAATTACCCGTAATGGTGCCGGCGGCACCGTTGCCCAGGCCCGGAAACGCGGCATCGAGCGAGACCTGAAAGTTGTTCGGGGCCTTCACGGCAATGTCCCGGACCAGAAAGCTGCCGCTAACCACCAGCGTCTGGCTGGCCGAGGCTTTTTCCGGCACCGTGCTAAAGGGCAGCAAGGGCTGGCCACCACTGGGGAAGCCCGGCGTGATGGGGTTGCTGGGCGGCGTGCTCACCGTGAACGTCGACGACGTGTTGGTGCCCGTGAAAGGGTTGTTGGCCGTTACCTGCACCACGTTGTTGGGCGCGGCCACGGCCGCGCCGCTGGTGGCCGTGATGGTGCCCGTGAAATTGCTCTGGCTCGGAATTGGGCCCACGATGCGGGCTTCGAGGGTGGTGGCGGGCACCTGGCCGCCCACCGGGGTCAGGGTGAGCGAGGTCGTGAACTGGCTGTTCGACACCGCCGGGTTGCGAACCTGCACATTGCCCGAAGTAGTGCCGCCCGTGAGGGCCGTTGCCACCGTGAGGGCCGTGCTGCCCAGGTTGCCCCCGCCCACCACAAACGTCAGCACCTGGCCCGACCCGCTTTGGGAAACCGCGCCAAAGGCCAGCGTGGCCGGGTCAACAAACACGTACGGCCCGGCCGGGGCCGTGCCGGCCACGGCCACCGTTGCGGAAGCCGTGCTGCCCCCACTTGGGGTCGAAACCACCACGTCGGCGGCGTAAGCGCCCGTGCCATCGGGCCGGGTGCCGGAAGCCACCGGCGCAAACCGGACATCAACCGCCCTGGCGCTGAGCGTGCCCGCCGTGGCAACGAGGGTGAGGCTGCTGGTGGAGAAGGCATTGGTGCCCGTGCGCAGCTCGAAGCCCTCGGGCGCGGCCACCGTCACGTCGCCCGTCAGGTTATCGCCGCTCACCAGAAACGACTGGAGCGCCGAGGTGCGGCCAACCGGTACGGTGCCAAAGTTTTGCAGCGGCAGGGTGTTGCCCGGGGCCACCTGCACCGTCACGGACTGCGCCCGCAGTACCGCTGGCAAAAGCAGGCACAGCAGCAGGAAGCCGAGCAGGCGCCGCAAGAAAGTAGTATACGGGTTTGAGTACTTGTTTTTCATGAGAAACAGGTAAAATAGAATGTGAGATTATTGAATCATGAGGCTACCTGATAAGCCTGTTCCTGGGGCAGCAGACTGACGGGGGGGCGCTTGCAGGTCCACCCCCGACCAGTCGCGGGCGGGCACTGCCGGGGCCCTGCGCCGGGCAAGGCTCTGCTTCGGCAGTGGCAGGCTGAGGTTAGCCAAAGCCCGGGCGACCAGCTGCGGCATGGCCCATTTGCTGGCAGAAGTGTGCTTCAGGTAGGCCAGCACGGGCTTTTCGACGAAGCAATACCCGGGCAGCGAACTGATGACAGCCAGCACAGCGCCCGTGTAGCAGGGCCCATATGTGGTTGAGGTACACCGAGTAGCTCACCTTGCTGAACCAGGTCACGGCCTGAGGAACCCGAATGGTGCGGATGAGCAAAAACTCCAGAGTCAGGAAGGCCAGCGCCACCGTCAGCAAGCTGGGCAGGCAGGTATAGCTTTGCTTGCTGAGCCAGTAAATACCCAGATACAACCCTGCCAACGCCGTGCAGTACAGCCACCCGGGCAGTGAGTACGGCAGCCGCAGGCCGCGCTCAAACCTGGCGTGGGTGGGCACCACCCCAATCGCCGCGATAGCGCGGAGCATGTGCAGCTGCGCGACTTTGTCTTTCTGAATCGGATTCATTGCGTAACGTGGTAGTCGGAAGAAGTTTTCAGCTCAGGTTAGCCATTTGCTCCGGGAGCAGAGCGCGGCCAGGGCCCGTTTCCAGGGCAGAAACGGGCTATCCGAATAGGCCGTCATGCCGAGCGCAGCCGAGGCATCTCGCCCGCTTTGTTGAGGTGGCGGCTGATTATTGCTGCACGCGGGATGCCTTGGCTGCGCTCGGCATGACCGTTCTTTTCCTGCCTATTCGGATAGCCTCTAAGTGGGGGGAAAGGGACTACGCGGGCATCGGCGGGCTAACCACCTGCACAACCCGGGGCAGCAGCTGCCGATGGCGCTGCTCATCGAGCAAGCGCGCCTGCGCGGCTTCCTGGCAAGTGCGAAGGGCCAGCATGTGCTCGGCAAACGCCTGGGCCTCCTGGGGCGTCTGAAAGCGCCGGGGAGCCATCCGGTAGCCGCGGCCGGTAAAATTGCGCTCTTGCAGCGAGTGCCACACTTTCCAGGGCAGGAACCATACCCGGTGGCACTCTTCTACTTCGTAGGGCAACGCACTGGTAAGCGGTTGCGTCTGAGTAATGCGGAACTGATTCATAGCATTAATTAAGGGGGTAGCCCTATGGCTAAAAGTGAAAAGAGAAAACGGGTAGTGGTTTCGTAAACGCTGGAGCCGGGTAGCCGTCGCCAGACGACAGTGAGGTGTTGCGTCGTGGTGAAATGCGTCCGGCCCGGCATTAACCTTTGTGTAAATAATTATATTCCCAACCATACCGGGCCGCGCTCATTGCCGAGGATGCTGTCCGCGATTTGCGGCCGGCCACCAGGCTATTTGCCGGCACGGAGAATAGGCCGGGCGCCGCTTCGAAAAAACAAAAGCGCGGGCCGGACCACCCTGAATCACCCAAAAAAGCTGTTTTTCGTCCTTTTTAGACTAGCAATGTCTTTTCAGACACTGGGCTGAGAGCTGCTGGTATTAGCAGTAGTAGACTCATGGGGCAGGATATAGTATGTTGCGGAAGAATAGTAATAAAGATATTGACCCCGTATCCCATTATATAAATAAAGTTCTACCTAAAATGCGGTAGTGCGCCCGGCCAATAAGGGGTAATTCGATTACGGGCACAGCCGCTCATCGTACCTGACGCACGTTTGAGCTGACGGCTCTCACAAACGGTGGCCTTTCGGCAGCACTGGGTGTTGGTGCGGCACGCATAGCCGGGGCGCAACCCAGCTGCCCGGCTCTTGCCAGCCCCCCGGAAATTGCGGTCCGCGCTATGGCCGGCCCCTCATCGGCCGGCCGGTTCCTGACCAGAAGGTACAGGGCGGTGGGCACCCCCACACGCAAAGAGCAGCACAACCGAAAGCCCCGCTAGTGCGTGAAGCTTTGGTTGTGCTGCTCTCAATCGGCAACTTACTCGCGGGCCTTCCGCTTGCGCTCAGGCCATACGGTCAAAGGCGAGCTGGCGCAGATAGGGCCGGGACCGGCAGGAAGGCAAAGTTGCCGGCTTCCGTCCTATGCGCGGGTTCTGGTTACTGCTTTAGTAGGTGGCACACCACTTTCAGGCTGCCACTGCGAACAATGACCAGGTACGCGCCACCGGGCAAGCTGCTCACTTCCAACTCGTGCGCCTGGCCACCAGCCAGGGCATAGGCTCGCACCACCCGGCCGGCCATGTCTACCAGGGTCACGTCGTAGGTGGTGAGAGGCAGGCTACTCAGATTGAGCGTGGTATACGCAGAAGCCGGATTCGGGAAAAGACCGGGCGCTTCCGGCACGAATACCACCGTCCGCACGGGGCTGTAGGTGGCTTTGCCCGAAAGGTCGACCTGCTGCAGGCGGTAGTACACGGTACCGGGGTACTGCCGGCCCACGCCGGCATCAGCGTAGGCGTATTGCCGTGGCTGGGCGGTAGTGCCCGCTCCGGCCACAAAGTCCAGCTGCACGAAGCTAGTCCCGTCAAACGAGCGTTCCACGCGGAAGCCCTTGTTGTTCAGCTCCTGGGCCGTGGTCCAGCTCAGTTGGGCATCGGCCCCCACCGCTCTGGCCTCGAAGCGGGTGAGCTCCACCGGCAACGGGAAATCGCCAATGCGCAGGTTCACGGTCTGGGTAGTCACGCCGCCGTTGGCGTCGGTGGTAGTGATGGTAACCGGATAGGTGCCGGTCACCAGCAGGGTGCGGTCGAGCACGCGCACCTGGCCAGTGGCGGGGTCCAGCTCCAGGCCGGGGGCCAGGCTGTTAGTGTTCACGCTGGCCGTGCGCACCCCGTTGTCGGTGACGGCGGCGGCGGCGTTGTAGGCCCCGCCGTTGGCATCAAACACGTTGGCAATCACGTCGCCGTCCTGGTACTGGTTGGCACCGCCTTTGACGGGCGTGCTGGTGTACACCGCCGCATTGTCCTGGCCCACCGCAATGGTGTAGAGCGCCGGAGTGGAGGCAGCGCCCTGGTTGCCGGTAGCGGTGTAGGTGAAGCCGGCATTGCCCACAAAGGTGCCGGCGGGGTCGAACGTAAGATTAGCTGCCTGGCTGATGTTAATGACCTGCCCCACCCCCACGGCCACGCCATTGAGGAAAAGCACGCCGGTTCCCGCCCCGGGCAGCGTGGTGATGGTAAACGACGCGATGAAACCATCCAGGGCAAGGCCCTGCAGCGAGCTGAGCGTGAGCGGCCCGGCCGTATTGCCCTGCGGGGCCTGCAGCAGGTTGCTCACGGTGTTGGCCAGAGGTATCTGGTTGGTGAGCACCGTGGTCATGCTCGACGTGTTATTGGCAGTCGTGCCCGCGTTTTCAGTCGTGCCGCTGGTTACGGTGGAGGTGAAAGTCGTGGCCGTGGTAGGGAAGGTAAATACCAGGGTGTAGCTCACTTCACCCGCCCGGCCCACCACCTGCGTGGCAATGGTGGGGAAGGTGACCAGTCCCGTTGCCGCATCATAAACGCCCCCGCCCGAAGCAGCCACGTCGGTGAGACCGGTAGGCAGCTGTGCGGTCAGCACGACGGAGCTGGCCGGCGAAGGACCGTTGTTGATGGCGCGTACTTTGTACGTGCCCAGGCCCCCGGGCAGCCGGGCCGGCGGACCGCTGACCACGGTGGCTACGTCGGCTATCGGCACAATCGTCACGCTCACGCTTTGGGTGTTGTTGGCGGGGAGCGCATCCGAGAAATTGCTGTTCACGTTGGCCGTGGCCAATAGCGGCCCCTTGCCCGGAGCGTTGAGCGTGATGCCGTAGGTGAGCACCGTACCCGGGGCCTGGCTGGCAGCCAGCGGGAACGTGACCACGCCGATAACGGCGTCGTAGGCCCCGGTGAGGGTACTGCCGTCGGAGTTGAGCACTACCACGCCGCTCAGGCCGGCGGGCAGGCTCACCCGTTGGCGCATGTTGGCCGCGTCGGTGCCGGCATTGGTCGTCGTCACGGTGTAGCTCACCGGTTGGCCGGCCTGCTGGGAGCTCAGGTTGGCGGCAATGGTGGTTTGCACGTCGACCAGGGTGCTGGTGCGCGGCGTGACCGGCAGGATGATGGTCGCCGCGTTGTTGGTCAGGTCCAGCTCGTTGTCCGGGTTGTTGGCCGCGGCCGATACGCCGATGATGGGCCGGTCGGGCACTACAATGGTAATGGTGTTGGTCACGGCCCCGCTCAGGCCTACCTCCAGGGTGGGGATGGCCGGGAAGGTGACCAGACCCGTGCTCACATTATAGACGCCGCCGCCGCTGGCTACCACGCTCGTCAGGCCGGTGGCAATGCGCACATTCGTGATGACGCCCGCCGCCGGGGCCGGCCCGTTGTTCGAGGTCGACACCGTGAAGGTGATGGTATTGCCCACGATGGCCGTCGTTGGCCCCGATACAGCAACGGCCACGTCGGTATTCCACTGAATGTCGGTGCCGATGGTGGACGAGCTGTTGACCGTGTTGCCATCAGGCGTCGAGGACGTTACGGCCGCCTGGCTCAGAATAGTGCGCGGCATGTTGGCGTCGGTCGAACTGAGCGAAGGGGCTACGTAGCTGTAGGTGTAGGTCCGCACTTCCCCCACGGCCAGCGAAGCCACGGTCGGCCAAATCACGGCGCCCGAAGCAGGGTCGTAGAAGCCACCCCCGCTCGCGAGTACTTCGCCCGCCGCGAAGCCCGGCGGAATGGACACAAACTGAATGACGTTGATGGCGGGCACCGGGCCGTTGTTCCGGGTCGTGACCGTGAACGTGACCACCTGCGTAGCCGAGGCCGTAGCCGGGCCCACGATGGTGGTAGCCAGGTCGGTGATGCGCAGGATGTCGATGTTACGAACCACCAGGTTGTCGGCGGGTACGGGGTCGGGAGTGGCGGCCAGCACGCTGGCTATGGCCACCACCGGGCCGGCGGCGGGGGCCGTCAGCACCACGGTATTGGGCACGCTGGTGCCGCTGGTGAGGCTGGCGATGGCCGGGAAGGTGACCAGGCCCGTGGCGGAGTTATACGTGCCGCCGTTGCTGATGCTGACCAGGGTCAGGCCTACCGGCAGCGCCAGCTGCTGCACCACGTTGAGCGCCGGCTGGGGACCGCGGTTGCCGGTTTCGAGGGTGAGGGTAATCGGAGCCCCGGGGGCGGCGTTTTTGTCCGTCAGCGCCAGGGTCGTATACACGTTAGCCAGGGTGGCGTCAGGGGCCGTCGGCTGCGTGGTGGCTGCCGTAGCGGCGTTGTTGGCCATGGTGCCTCCGGCTTCCGCCGTAGTGGTGGTCACGGCCGCCGATGCCGTGAACGAGGCGCCCGGCATCGGGAAGCTGACGGTGTTGTGTACCGCCGCGCCAGTGGCCAGCACCGCCAGCGCCGGATACGTGACTACGCCCGTAACGGCATCGTATTGCCCGTTATTCGAAGGAAAAACCTTCGTCAGGCCGGTGGGGAGCTGGATGGTCTGCACCACGGCGGCCGCCACCGACGGGCCGTTGTTGGCCGTCGTCGCGGAGACGGTAGCCAGGTTGCCGGTGATAACCGTCGTCGGACCACTGATAGTGGTAGCCACGTCGGCCAAGGGGCTCACGGCAATGCTGGCCGTCGCCTGATTGTTGCCGAAGTTGCCCACCGATACGGCCCCGGCCCCGCCGCTGATGCTGCCGCTGAGGTTGACCGGGCCCGAAGCAGGCGCCAGGAAAGTGATGGTGGAAGGAGCACTGGCCCCGTTGGCCAGCGCCACGGCCGGGTACGTCACCAGACCCGAACTGGCATTGTAGACGCCCCCGCCGCTGATGGATACGATGCTCAGCCCGGGGGTGAGCTGCGCCGAGCGCAGGGCCCCACTCAGGTCAGCCGGGCCGTAGTTGATAAAATTCAGCGTGAACGAAGCCTGCTGGCCGGTCGCTACCGAAGCCGCGGAGGTCGTGATGCCATTGGTGGCCACGTCGGTAGAGGCAATGTTGGTTACCGCGAAGGAGAACATATCGGCGGCGACGCCGGTGCCGTTGCTGGCATCCTGCGGGGTGGTGGTCGTGGTATTGCTGACCACGTTGCCGCTGCCACTCGTGGTGGAGGCCGTATAGCCAAACTGGAATACGGCGGCGCTGCGGCTGTTGAGCGTGGTCAGGGTGCCGAAGTCGATAACCTGGGTGCCGCTGGTATAGGTGCCGCCCTGAGCCAAAATGTTGTCGAGCTGAATTGTGGTCAGGGTCGCCCCGGCGGGCAGCGTGACGGTACGCGTCACGTTCGCCGCCGCGGCGGGACCGTTGTTGGCAAATACCACGGAGTAGGAGCCGGTCGGCAGGCCCGTAATGGAGGAAGAGAGTCCAAACACGGCCGATACGATGTCCGCGAAGCCGCTGATGGTGGTGACAGCCGAGCTGGTGTTGTTGTCCGTGACCGGCTCGCTCGAAGTTGTCGTGACATTGGCGGTAGCCGTCACGGCCGTCGTGCCGGGGGCCGTGTAGGAGACACCAAACGAGCTGCTGGCGCCGGCCACCAGAGGGGAGATGGCTGGGTAAGTGATGGTAACCGTGCCGGTGCCGGCAGCAGGCGCACTGATGCTGCTGCTGCCCGGGGCCGATACGGCAGTAACCGGGTTGTTCACGTCGCCTGACGCCAGCGTAATAGTGCGCGTAACTCCCATCGCGTCCACACCGCCGTTGTTGGCGAATACGGCCGATAAGCTCACCGTCTGGGCATTGGTGGCCGAAGCCGGGCCCGCAATGACCGCCGTCACGTCAGGGCTACAATTAATGCCCGCCGTGCTGTTAGCAATGCTGTTGCTGATTTGACTGTTGGCAATGCCGGGCAGGCCGGTGCCCGCGCCGTAGGCGACTCCGCCCGCGGTGGTTCCGTTGGTTCCCCCCGCTACGCTGGCGCTACCCACGGCAGCGTTGGTGAGGACGATGCCGCCGCCGCCGCCGCCGCCCGGACCGAAGGTTGCACCAGCGCCGGTGTTGGTGCCGCCGGTGCCACCATTGGCCGCCAGGTTCAGGCGGCTAAGGGTAGCCGTGTTGTTTACCGTAATCAGTACCGAGCCCCCGGCGCCGCCGCCCCCGCTGCCGTCCTGCAGCACAGCGTTGCTGGCCGCGCCTCCGTTAGCGAGGATGGTACCCGTGAAACCAGCTACCGAGCCGGCCCGGAGCAGTACAATGCCGCCGCCGGCCGCTCCGCTGCTGGCATAGCCCAGGCTGGGTCCGCCGCCGGTGCCGTCGTTGGTGACGCCCGCGCCGCCGCCGCCGCCCATAATCAGGCGGCTGGTGCTGGGGGCGCTGAAGCCGGCCCCGAATTCGCCGCCTACGGCCGCGTTGCTGCCCGAGGAATTGCCGCCCCGGCCACCGCGGGCCCCGTTGGCGCCGCCGCCGCCGCCGGCGTTCTGGTCATTCGTGGTGGGGTTGGCGTCGGTGCCGCCGCCGCCGCCGTTGCCGGGGCCGCCACGGCCGGCGCTGCCGTTGGGGTAGCCGTCCGTGCCGGTGTCAAATAGCGCCGTGCCGGTGTTCACGTAGCGCGGCGTGCCCACGATGCCTTCGCCCTTCATGGCGTGGGCCCCCGTGGTGGTGGTGCCCGAGGCAGGCGCGGTGGCGCGGTAGTCGGTGCCCGTCAGGCCGGTGGTGCCGCTAAGCTTTTGGCCGGCCCCGCCGCGGAATCCTTTGCCCGAGGCATCGAGCTTCGCGCCGGAGTCGAAGGTGAGCTGGCCGGTCACGTCCAGGGCCAGAATGCCGCCGGTGCGGCCGTCCCAGGCGCTGGGGGCCACCGTGCCGCTCACCGTCAGGTTCAGGTACTGCGGAATGCGCACCACCTGAAAGCGACGCTGGCCGGTGGTGCCCGTGGCGCTGGCGTTCTGATAGCCGTTTTTCAGGCCGGTCGTAATCGTTAGGGTGCCCCCGCTCAGCGACAGGGCCCCGGCCGCCACCACGTACTCGTAGAGGCCGGCCGTGAAATTGGCGTTGTTGAGGTTGCTGGTGGCCAGGCCGCCCGTCACGCCGTCGCCGTAGGCATCGGTGTTGGTGGCATCAATGTCGGCCCCCTGCATCTGGATGATGAGCAGCAGGTCGCCGGTGGCCACTGGCGTGGCCCCCACGGCTGCGTCCACGACCAGAGAAGTCGCGCCCACGGCCACCGTCTGGTTGGTGGCCGGGAAGTAGGTGTTGGGGTTGGCGGTGAGGGTAGCGGAGCCGCTGCTGGCGGGGGTGGCGCAGGCGCTGGCGATGCCCGCTGCTCCAATCCGGGAAACGGTCACGGTGCGGATAGCAGCGGCGGCGGTGCCGTTGTTGTTGGCCGGTACGGGGTCGGCCGTGGCGCTGGTGCCGGCGGCCGTCACGCTGAAGCTGGCCGGAGTGGGCTGCAGCACCAGGTTCAGGGTGCTCACCACCGAAGCGCCATTGGCCAGCGAGGCGATGGCACCGAACGTGACAATGCCCGTAGTAGGGTCGTAGTTGCCGCCGGCGGGCACGGTGACGCTGCTAAATGGCGGCTTGTTGGACAGGGTCAGGGTGGGCACTACGTTGGTAGCCGCCTCCGGGCCGTTGTTGACGATGCTGACGGCGTAGGTTCTCGACTGGCCTTCGACGCCCGTGCCCGGGCCGCTGACCGTCGCCACCACGTCGGCACCCGCCGTCACGGGCACCGTGTAGGTGGCCGTGTTCGAGGCCGTGTTCGTGTCGTCGGTGGCCCGGTAGGTGAAGCTGGCGTTGCCGGCGAACGTGTTGTTCGGAACAAACGAAAGCTGGTAGCCCGGAGCCGCGGCCGTGGCCGAGGTGGGCACCGTAATTACCTGGTTCAGCGTAGCAGCCACGCCGTTCACATACAGCGTGCCCTGCGCCGCCGTGGGCAGCGACAGGATGGTGTAGGAAATCAGGGTGGTGTTGCCGGCCGTGGCGTCGGGGTCGCTGGCGTTGAAGGAGGCCAGCGTAGTCTGGCTCGTGGTGGTCCGCAGAATGGCGGGTGCATTGGTCACGTTACTGGCCACCGGTGTCCGGTTTTGCACCGTGGTAAGCGTAGACGTGTTGTTGCCGGCTACCGGGTCGTCGGCCGTCGAGCTGAAGCTGGACGTTGCCGTCACGGCCACGGTGGCAGGCATGGTGTAGGTTATGGCCTGGGCCACCGAAGCGCCCGCCGCCAGGTTGCTGATGGCCGGCAGCGTGAGCACGCCGGTCGACGAAACGTAGGTGCCGCCCGTCACGCCGCTCAGGCCCGTGGGCAGCTGCACAGTGGGCTGAATCGTGTTCACGGCATCGCCGCTCACGTTCTGCGTGGTGGCGGTGAGGGTTACGGTGCTGGCGGCCTGCGCCCGCCCGGGCCCAGTGAGGGTCGTCTGCACGTCGGCCTGCGCGCACCAGGCCATCGACGGAAACACAATCAGCTGGCTGGCCGGGTCGGCCTGGGTGGTCGCGGTATTGCGATAGGTCATCACCAGCCGGCTAATAGCCGCCGGGAAAGAGGCCAGCACATTGGCATTAGCGTTGGCGGGGCTATTGGCGGTGCCCGTGAATACGTTGGCCGCGTACGAGTTGGTAGTGCCCGTGCTCACGTTAGCCGCCGGAATGGTTACCAGGTTGTTGCTGGCGTCGTAGCCCTGCAGCATAACCTGGTCGATATAGCCCGTGCCATTGTCAATATCGCCCATCGAGAGGGAAAAATTGGCCAGCGGGCGGCTAAACGTGAAGGTCACCGACGAGGTCGTGGCGGCCGTAGAGGTGTAGTCCTCCGCCCACACCAGTCCCTTGCCGGGCATGCTGGGTTGGTCCGAAACGAACAGAATATCGGTGGTAGCCGGCGAGGACGTGTAGGGCGCGCCCGTAGGGCTGGATGTAATGGTGACGCCTCCCACCACCACGGTCCGGCTCACCTTCCAGTCTTCGCCTTCGGTGCGGGCATAGTAATTCAGCAGGTTGGCCTGCCCCTCCCCCGTGCCGCAGGTGGCTTTGCTCACCGGAATGCCGTAGGTAACGATGGCTGATAAGGTGTTGGTGTTGTCTTTGGCCCGGTACTGAAACACAGCCGTGCCGAAGTAGCCGGCCGCCGGGTCAAAAGTCAGGTTGCCCGCGTCGGCGGCAGCTATCACCGTCTTAGTGGTCACAACGGTTGTGCCATTGATTTTCAGCACCCCGGCCGTAGCTGGCGGCAGCGTGGTTACGGTATAAGAAGTAATTACGTCGCCGGGGTCCGCATCGGTAGCCAGCAGCGGCACCGCCAGTTGGGTGTCGGCGTAGGTATTCAGCAGAATCTGCGAAGTGCGGGCGTACGCCACCGGCGCGGCCAGCACGCCCCTATTGGCCCCGGTTCCCGGCGTGGGCGGAACGCCCGGCTTGGCAGCGGCCCGCTGGCGCGCCGGCGAGGTGAGAACGTCGGCTCCGGACTGCGCGTGTACCTGCCGCCCGGTCAGCAGCAGTCCAACCAGAGTAATCAGCTTTATCAGCGGGCCCACTGAGTTGCGCACCTGGTGCACCAGCTTGGGCGCGCGACAGGGCGACAAATATGCTTTTGGCCACAAGACTTGTAAGAGTAGCTGCATACGAAATTAAAAAATGAGAAATGATAAGATTCTGTTTATGAGGCAAATGCCTACTACTCCGGTCTCACAAGTCGCCACGGGGGGCAAAATCATCTTGAATCGCACAAATTTCCGGCCTCGGCAACGAGATACCCCCTAAAAATCCTACCCTAAATGCGGGTGTTATTCTACCATCGGGCTTTGGGCGGGCTCGCCATGCCGCGTCAGCAATCGACGTATTTTCGGACTGCTTTCCGCAGTACCAGATGATATTACCCCTATAAATAGCATAAATCAATTAATTCGATATTCCCGTCAATTGAATTAGCCAGAGCTGGCTTCAACATTTTAGGCCGCACCTCCCGCAAATAGGGTAGGTCCGCCGCTTGCCAGTATCTTGAAAAAACCTAATTTTGCCTACCTGTCCGAGTGGACTTTCCTACCTGTCCGAGTGGACTTTATCGTGCTATGCGCAGGATTTGGCACCCAGGTCGATAGATAGCCGCTTCTCAATACCCAGTACGCTGGGCCTGGTTTTAGATTCTCATTTAGCAAGTGTATGCAGCCTATTACGCTGGCGATAGTGGAAGACGACACGGTGCTGGTGAAGGTGCTGCAGGCGTATTTCGCCCAACAGGCCGACATCCGGCTCGTATGCGTGGCCGCTCGCGTGGAAGAGCTGCTGGCCGAGCTCGAGGTGGCCCTGCTGCCCCGCGTGCTGCTGCTCGACATTGGCCTGCCCGGGCTGAGCGGCACCCAGGCCCTGCCCCTGCTCAAGGCCCGCTACCCCGCCCTGGAGGTCATCATGTTCACCGCCTACGAGGACATCGAGCACATCTACCAGGCCCTCTGCTGCGGGGCCACCGGCTACCTCACCAAGGGAACCCCCCTCGAACAGCTCGGGGCCGGCGTGCGCGAGGTCGCCCGCGGCGGCGCCCCGATGAGCCGCCACGTCAGCCGCAAGGTCCTCGGCCACTTCCGACCAACCCCCACCACCCACGCCGCCCTGCTCACCCCCCGCGAGCAACAGGTCCTGCAGGGCATCGTCGACGGGCTCAGCGACAAGGAAATATCCTCCCGACTCGACCTCTCCACCCTCACCGTCCGCACCCACGTCAAACACATCTACCGCAAAATGCAGGTCAACAGCCGAACCCAGCTCCTCAGCCAACACCTCCGAAAGCTCGTTTAATGACTTTAGCCTTTCGACCGCATACCCTGGTCAACGGCCCTTTCACCAACTTTTTTTCAACCAATAAAGCCCGCACTCGCACCGTGTTGCCAACTGGGTTCGCCATTGCATTAGGGTTGAATAAATAGCCAATCATCCCCATTTTTTAACGCTTCAAATGTCGTCTCTAACTCCTGCGCTGCGTGCCGGCGATACCGTTACTATCCCAGGGTTTGCTCGTACGGGCCTGTCTGAGTATGCGGTGGTAGTCGAGGTAATGACCGATGGGGCTATTGAGTTGGATAATGGCCAGGTGCTGTTGGCGAATGCGCTCGTTCCAGTTGCTACCAGCGAGGTATGGCTGCCTGTAGCTGGGTTTGCCGACCGTTACCGGGTTTCCTCTTATGGCAAAGTGGTCAGTTTGCGATACAAGCGAACCACGCGGGTACGCCTCATGCGAATGTCGGGTGCCAGCCGCTACCCTTCCGTGACCTTGTGCAACGAGGCGACCATCATCCAGGTTGGCCTCAATCGCCTTGTTGCCCAACACTTCTTAGCTCCCCCTGCCGATGCCCGTCAGACCTTCGTGCTCCCCCGCGATGGCAACCACCTCAATTTACGAGTCGATAACCTGCAGTGGGTTTATCCCTACAAGGCGGCAGACGAGGCAATGGCTGCGTACTTGTATCATGTTGGCGAGCGGCACCACAACAGCCGGCTGAGCACGGCCGAAGTGGCACAAGTGCGTCACCTTGCAGCGCAGGGTACCACGCAAAAAACAATCGCTCAGCGGTTCAACGTCAGCCGTCCGGCCATTTCCTTAATCGTTAACAGGCACACACGCCGCTACGCATAGCCAAGGCCTTCTTATGGCAGCAGCAGGATAAAACGAACGGTGTTTAAAAGCAAGCCGTCTGGCCGAAATACTGGTAAAATCGGGTTGCTACCGGATACCAGATTTGATGATGGCACATACTTGACTTCGGTTAAACGTTTGGTACGAATGTTACATGGTTGGCCCGTACACCTGCATTACAGCGGCTCGGGGCGAGCGGCTTTGCCCGGCCAGGCGCAGGGCTTCGGCACGGAAGGCCGCATCGTACTTGCGGCGTTTGTCGGGTATTGGCGTGTCTTTCATGACGAAGGAAAGATGCCACCCGGTTCTGTACAGAGTCTGCCGACCACCTCACTAGAACCTGCTTACAGCAGTTTCCAAGTCCATGTACAGAGTTAAAAGTTGAGAGTTAAAAGTTGAGAGTTAAAAGTTGAGAGTTAAAAGTTGAGAGTTAAAAGTTGAGAGTTAAAAGTTAAAAATCAGACGTAGCGGGTTTTAACTTTTAACTCTCAACTTTTAACTCTTTTCAAAAATGTACACTGACTCGGGAACTGCTCTAGCGTGCTATGTTTTCCGTTTTCTGCGAGGCATCCTGGTAGCTTGCGGCGGCATTCATTCCCCGCACCATGGCTCTCCATTTCACCGCCACCCACCCCACCGGCTACACCCTCAGCACCGACCCGCGGCTGCTCGACCCCGCTACCATCCACCGCTGGCTGAGCGAGGAATCCTACTGGGCCAGGCACATTCCCCGCACCACCGTGGACCGGGCCATCGCCAACTCCCTGAATTTCGGGATTTACGCCCCCGATGGCCGGCAGGCCGCCTTCGCCCGCGTGGTGACGGACCGGGCCACCTTCGCCTGGCTCTGCGACGTGTTTGTGCTGCCCGAGCACCGGGGTCAGGGCCTCTCGAAATGGCTGGTGCAGCAGATGCTGGCCCACCCCGACCTGCAAAACCTGCGCCGCCACCTCCTCGCCACCTTCGACGCCCACACCCTCTACCAACGCTTCGGCTACGAGCCCCTGGACCGCCCCGACCGCTGGCTGGAGATTAAAAAGGCGAACCCGTACCCAGCCAGTTAGCCCTTAAGTAGGTCGGGTAAATTACTTTCCAATAAAAAAGAACGTCATGCTGAGCGCAGTCGAAGCATCTCTACCGCTTCAGCAGGGCCGTTCAGCGAAGCGGTAGAGATGCTTCGACGGGCTCAGCATGACGTGCTGATAAGTCAAACTAATTCCCACGACCTACTTACTTCGCCGGGCTCGTCCACTTGCTGTCCTTTACCCGAAACCGCCACGGCAGCCCCGCCGCCTCGGCCCCGGCGTATTCCAGCCCCACGCGGGCGCTGGCCACTATATCGGCTGGAGCTACCACCTCGCCGTGGTCCTCAAACCATAGTACATCACCAGTAACGAGCAAGCCAGTCAGGGCCGGGGTAATGCCCAGCGCCTGAGTCAGCACACCCGGGCCGGCCGTGAGGGCGCGCTTGACCTCATTCAGCCCGCGCCGGCGCAGCATTGCTTCAATCCCAACGGTGGGCTCGATGGCCCGAATCAGCACCGCGTCGGGGTGGGCGGCATCGTGGGTGGCGATGTTGAACAGCGCGTGCCGGTTATACACGGTGTAGATGTAGGCGTGGCCGCCGGGCACATGCAGGCCCTGCGCCTGCTGGCGCTTGCGCTGCAAATGCAGCGTGAGCGAATGGTCGCCCTCGTGCCGGTAGGCCTCGGTTTCCACCACGCGGCCGGCCGTGAGCACACCGTCGATGTGCGTGTAGAGGTGCTTGCCCAACAGGTCGCGGGCAATTTGCAAAGGGTCGGGGCGCTGGAAAAAAGCAGAAGTAAGCCTGGTAGGCATGGGCGTTGGGTGTAGCGTGGACTTTTAAGTTGTTAGTCATTAGTTGTCAGTTGTTAGCAGGATGGCAATCGTCTGACTGACAACTAACAACAAGCAACTGACAACCCGTTTACTTTTGAACGACTGCTTAGTCCGCGAGGAAAGGCAATTCTTTCTGACAAACCCGGCGCGGACTAAAAGTCCGCGCTACTGCTACCGCAGCCGGTACAGCAGGCCGAGGCTCAGCAGCCAGTGCTGCTGCCGCCAGGGCAGGGTGCTGCCGGGCTGGTCGTTTACGCGCAGGCTTACGTCGGCGGCGGGCAAATTGACGGTGGCGCTGCCGCGGGTGAGGAAAAACCCACTCTCCTCGGCTACCTCCAACTGGGTGCGGGTGCGCAGCGGCAGCAGGTAGCTGGCATCGGCCACCAGCTCGAACTTATGGCTCAGCTCCAGGCCCAGGCCCAGAGTGGGTTGCAGGGCCTCGGTCTGGGTTTGCAGGCGCAGGCTCAGGCGGTCGGCCCCCAGGTGGGTGCCGGCCACGCGCAGGCCGGCGTCAGGGTTGGGGAAGGTGCCCAGCTGGCGGCCCACCGTCTGGCGGGTGTAGGCCAGACCGACCCGGCCGTACAGCGGCCGGTGGCGGGGCCGGAGGTTGCGCTGGTAGCTCAGGCCGCCCGCCCAACCATCGCCGCTGAGCTGCCGGTACACGCGCTGCGTGGCCAGGGCCAGGGCCAGCTCACGGGTTAGCTCAAACTGGTATTCAATGCGTGACCAGCCCGTTAGCGCCTGGTCGGTGACAGCGGCCGTGGCTTGCGCGCTGAAGCGGTAGCCCGCCGGGGCAAACGCTAAACCCAGCTCGGCGCGCTCCACGGCCAGCGGCCACGCGCCTACCGAGGCCCCGTAGCGAAAGCGGCTGAAGAACCGGCCCAGGGGGCTGTCCGGCGTCTTGGCCGGGGCCTGAAGTCCGGCCGCTGGCCCGGCTGCCGCGCCCGGCCGGGCCGCCCGAAACAGCGAATCGGCCCGCTGCTGGCGCTGCTGGTCGAGCAGGGCTTTGCGCAGGCTTTCGGAAGGCAGCAGCGTGGTCTGGCCCCGCCAGAACGCCGAGTCGTAGGCCACGACATTGCGCAGAAATACGTCGTGGTACTGCGCCCGCTCCACGTACTCGGGGCGGGCCGCTTGCGCGGTATCGATGGCCGTGGTCAGAAATTCACCGAAATAATTGAGCGGCGGCCCGATTGGCAGGCGGGCCTTGGTTTGCCACCACACGGTTTTCAGGTGCCAGCGGCCGGCGTAGGGCTGGTAGGCCACGCGCAGGCTGCGCGAGTCGGCCCGGTTGGGGGAGCGGCCCAGGCCCGCGGCGGTGTAGTGCCACTCGGCTCCCAGAAAGGCGTAGGTGTCCTGGTCGATGTATAGCTGCCCGGCAAAATCGGCGCGGCGGTTGCCCGGCCGGGGCGCGAAGGCCACCACGTACACCGGCCGGCCCGCGTAGCTGCTGCCCGGGGCCAGGCGGTAGTCGTAGTCGCGCAGGTGCTTCAGGTCAATAAACTGCGCCCGCCGATGCACGAAGTCGCCAAGCTGCGTGATGAACGGCCCGCCCGCCCAGTCAATCCGCACAAGCTGGCCAGCAGGCCGCAAATCCACTTTGCGCGACTGTTGAATACGGATTTCGCCATCATCGCCCCGCTGCCGGTAGCCGGGCTTGAACACCGTAAGCAGCCCTTCGACGAGGTAGCGCGGCCGCCCATCCGGCTCATTATCCGACTCGCGGTAGAAGCCCGTGAGCTGCGTGGGCCGCAGCGGGTAGTTGCGCGGAATGCGCGCCACCGCCTCCCGCACGATTCCTTCCACCGAGGCCGTAACCCGCACTTCGCCCAGCGCCGCCGGGCTGATTCGTAGCTCAATGCGCAGCTCCGGCCCCGGCAGCGGCGGCAGCGCCTGGCTGAACTTGCGGTAGCCCAGCAGGGCCACCGTCAGCTGTTCCTGAGCATAGGCCGGCGGGATGCTCAGGGCAAAGCGGCCGTCGTCGTTGGTGCTGGTGCCGAGGCGGTTATCGGCCACGCCAACCTGCGCATTCGGAATAGGCTGGTGGGTTTCGGCATCCACTACCTGGCCGCGCAGCACCTGGGCGGTTTGGGCCCGAGCCGGTAGCGTGTCAGCCAGCGCAATCAACAGCCAGAAACTACGTAGCCAGACGGTCATCATTCAAGGTTGGGTTCAGTGCTTGCAGTACGCAAAATTGGCCCCGTTCGGGCCGTCTGCGTACGGGGCTGGCCAATCAGAAAACTGAAGATGTAGCGCAGCAACCTTTGAGCCTTTGGTTTTACGTGTTGGAAACGACCGTTTACAAGATGTAAAAGGGCTTAGCGGCTTATTTAAACCACCGTTTCGCTGAACGCGTAGCGTTATGGAATTAGGCGCCAGCGGGCATCTTTGCCATATCCCCCTTTGGGCATGGCGTCCTCCTTGGGCGCCGTCAGGACAAGGGTCAACAGTAAATGAAAAAAGTCTTCTTCCTGCTCATGCCGGCCATTCTTTTGACTGCCTCCTGTGCCAGGTTAGATAGGGGGCAAAACATTCATGCCGATTTTATGGACTTCGTCTATCTCGAAGACCACAATCAATTTGTGTATAAATCCCGCGTCAATGCAGTCGCCCATACCGAAGTTTTCCTAACCACCCGGTTCAGGGTGGACCTGCCTAAAAACTTAAAAAATTGGCAAAGCTCCGGCAATGTGTTTGTCTTTGAGTACGATAAGAAACAAATAATCTATATCCAAGCAGCCTATAAAAACAAGAGCCAGCTCCGGAAACCCACGATACGAGAGGTTGACAACAAAGAGATTGATGAACGGCTGAGCCCGTACTGGGACGAGAGGAAGTACCACGAAAACACGTTGAAGGGTGGCCAAGCTGGCAGGGTTTCCAAGGTGTACTCCGATGGAAGGGTGGTGGTGTTATTATACAATGTCAAACAGGAGAATTTTGACCATTTCCTGAGCCTGACAAGCGGGCTAACTGTATAGTCCCGGAGGATAGTGGGGTACCTTTACCGCCTGCTTACCGAACGAATTTATGGGAAAATTACCACACGGGTGCGCCCGCACAACGCCGGCAACTCGGCGCCTTATCCAGCAAAGTACAG
>NZ_BAABDI010000041.1:0-38809 GCF_039539545.1 Hymenobacter antarcticus
AGCAGCAACTGCGTTGTGACAGCAAAGGCCGACTTTGGCTCTTTAGCTTTAGAGGCATTTGGCTGAAACAGGGAAGCCAATTCTTGAAACGGTACTAGCCTAACGCTTTTACGTTCTGCAAACGGTCATCTGCAACACGTTATAAGCTCGTTATTTAAATATTGCCAACGACCGTGGCTGTTGCAGAACTCGGCGAGCAACTCAGAAACGGCATCAGTTTGCCATTCTACGCGTGTGAAAGGTTCGTTTAACGGCCTTTCTCGCTTGGTTTGGCTCGTAGTAACCAGGCTTAGTGGTCGCGCTGAGTTCTGCAACAGCCACGACCGTTTACAAGCTGTAAAAATGCCTTCTCGGCCGCTGGGGCTGGGGTAGCCGCAGATTGCTGCCTTATTTAGTTCAATGCGTTCGGAACACGGTGCCTGCCTTCTCCCCTATCTTGCCACCTATTTCCACTCCCTACTGCTGACTCTCTACCCATGAAAACAACCCTACGGTATCGCTGCCTGCTTGGCCTGTGCTGGGCGTTGGTCCTGCTCAACGGCTGCGGCAAAAAAACCCGAGACCCCGCCCCGACGACCGGCATTGCGGGCACGGTGAAGGTGACAGACCAAAGTACCCGGGTCCTCCCCAAAAACGGTGTGACGGTGACAGTGCTCAACACCTCACCCCTGCTCACGGCGACCACCAACGCCGCCGGGGAGTTCATCATTGGCGCAGTGCCGGCGGGCACCTACACGTTGGAGTTCACCAAAGCTGGCCTGAGTACGTTCGTGCTGCGCAGCGTGGCGCACCCGCAAGCCGAAGTGCTCACGCAGCTGCCCGAAACCTATACGCTGGTCCTGGAGCCCACCATCCGGGCCACCGACTTGCAGGCCACCAACATCATGGCGACCGCTGGAGGAGCAACGGTGCCCGCCGTTCGTTTTCTCACCACCCGCACCACCCCACAGCCCGAGTTCGACCACAGTTACGTCCTCTACTTCGGCACGCAGCCCGACGTGAGCTACCGCACGGCCCCCGGGTTCCTCATTCTGTACAGTGGTGGCTCGCAGACGGCCGCCGTCAGAACTTCTTCCTGGACCCTGGACCGCAGCGAGTTCCTGGCCCGCGGCTTTAGCGCCGCCAGCGGCACCACGGCCTACGCGGTGGCCTACGGCATTGGCCAGGGCAGCGCGTACCGTGACCTGGTTACGGGCCGCCAGCTTACGTGGCCCAACCCCAACCTCACGCCCTCCGCCGTCGTCAGCTTTACGATGCCGTAGGCCCTAGGCAAGGGCGTAGGGTGGCAACCCTGATTTCCTTGTGGGCTTCTTCAAAAAATACTACGCTGGCCGAACACTAAAAGAAAGTCTAAAACCACCACGATTCCAAGGGGGCGCTTACAACACGTGTTATGTAAAACGACTATTCCGCGAACCGAGCCTTACCAGCGGCAGGCCGCTTTCGTTTCCGCGTCCCTTCCCAGCAGCATCGGCCGTTGCAAGCCCCGGCCCCTATTTTCCCGGTAAGCGTTCCTTTTCGAAACAAGTACCATCGGGCCGGCGGGGACCGGTTACCTTTGCCGGCATGGGGCATTACACCGACGCACCGGAAGACAATTTGCTCGGATTGACCGATAAGGTGGCCCTGAACGAACAGGAAGCGCTGGGCGTGGCCCGGGCCGAACGCTACCTGCTCGAAGAATTTGACTACCCCGCGGACCTCTCGGTGGGGTTGTTGCAGGACTTGCACCGGCGCGCTTTCGGCCACCTCTACGACTGGGCCGGGCACTGGCGCACGCAGGTGCCCAACGTGGGTGCGTACCTGCCGCCCTCGGCGGCGCGTGTGCCGCAGTTGCTCTACGAATTCATCGACGAGCTACGCCATCGCCAAACCCTTCTGTCGGAAGCGCTCGGGGTGGCAGAAGTGGCGGCCTTGCTGGCGTATGCGCACCACCGGCTGGTGGCCATCCACCCCTTCGTCAACGGCAACGGCCGCACCGCGCGCTTGTTTACCAACCTGCTGGCCTACAATAACGGCTACCAGAACGTGGTCTTGTACCACCGGGAAAACGGCGATGGGCGGGCCCAGTACTTGCACGCCATTCGCCAAGCAGATGCTTACGACCCGGGCCCGCTGCAGGGGTTAATTAGCGCGCAGTTGCGCCCGCTGGGGGCCTAAGCCCCGTTTGCTCGTACAGGGCCTCGAGCCGGGCAACCGGCACGGTTTGGTCTTCCAGCGCCATCGAGGCGTACACGGACCGCACCACCATGGCCTTGACCACGGCGGGGTCCTGCAACTGGCGGTAACGCTCGCGAAGTTTCATGGGAAAGAGGGAAGTACCCGAATAGAAACGCAAAGGTACGGGCGAAGTTCCGCCGCGCCGCGGCGGGGGCACCCCTGCGCGATTCTCCGCATCATGTGCGGAGAATCGCACCCCTAATCGCCGCCTAGTGAGCCGCGAGGGGGCTCACGGGAGCGGGGCGGTCACCGGGCTGGGCAATGGTTGCACCTGCCGGGCTACGCCGCGGTGGTGCAGGTACTTGTAGAAGGTTGGGTGTTGTTAAACAAATAGGGGAAAACCTCCGACTCAGCAGCTAAACAGCTTGAATGCTGCCGATAAGGCACAAGTGCGCTGTAAGAGTAGCGAGAGGCTATAGTGTTACACGTCCCTTAAGACCATCGGAAGTAGATAGCAAAAACGAACGATAATACTATTGTTGTTTTGCCGGTGCCTGCCCATCTTATGTAGTGTTTGCTACCTTTAAACCGCTTTCCTCTTAGGTAGGCGTAGCAAGCACCTACTGTATTTTTACCGCGCCTCTTGATTACCAATATTTGGCTTCCTTCCTCCCCGCGGTTCCTGCAAATTGTCCGCTGGGTGTATTCAATAGGCTTTTTAGCAGGTACTTATACCCACCTCAAAGGCATACTAGCCCACGGATTTTTAGCTGCTCCTGTTCCGCTGGCTATTGGGGTCTATTGGGATACGCTCACGGTGCTGGACCCGCTCACCGTACTCTTGTTGTGGAGGCGACCAAAGGTCGGCCTCTGGATGGCGGTGGCCATTATGGGGTCCGACATCAGTGTGAATACGCTGGTCTACTTAGCTGGGTATTTTGGGCCGCCTTCAGCCCATATGGTTCCCCTATCCTTATTCGAGCAGTCGTTATTTGGTCTGTTCGTGTTCCTCACCGCTCCGTTCGCTTATTCCAGCTTTATCAATCAGGAGCAGAATTCAACAATCTGCTAACGCCTTCTTTAGATAGCGGTCTATTTAGCACTGACTCTTGTCGAAACGTATCCAAGTCGGAGGTTTTGCCCTATTTGTTTAATAACACCCTTTTCACCACCACGGTTTTCCCAGCCCCTCGCCGCTGGTCGCGACCCATTAGCGGCGCAACTGTCCTGCCTTTCGGTCTCAACGCGGCCCTTTTTCCCTTGTTTATGCTGTCTTTTCGTTTCGGAGTGGTGCTGTTGGTGGGCGCACTCGGGTGGTGCTCGGGGTGCGACAAGGCGTGCGAGACCGACGGCCTGCCCCGCTACCCCCTCACGCCGGGCCTGCGGGCTTGGTCGGTGCCGGACCCCCAAGGCGCCGTGTTCCGGTTTCGCAACGCCCGCACGGGCTACGTGCGCAGCTACCGGGTCGTGCAGGCCGACAACAAGACCGACGGGGTCAGCGCCGGCCTTAACGCGTGCCCCCAATACTACCGCGAGTACACGGCCCACGTCCTGGAACGCACCGATTCCATTGGCAACCGGGAGAACAACGCGTTGCGGTTCGACGTGTCTACGGCCAACGCCCCCCGCGCGAAATCGACCTTCCGCATCGGGTCGACGACGGTGGATTTGCTGATTCAGGAAGTGGAAGACGGTACCTACGCGCTGTCTCCGGCCACCTTTGCGGGCCGGACGTACCCGGCGGTGCTCGGGGGCACGTCTAGCTTAGCCGCTCCGGGGGCAAACGTGGCCGTGACGGTGTACCTCACCAAGGCCGACGGCCTCGTGCGGTTCGAGGAGCGCGG
Organism: Hymenobacter antarcticus; assembly: GCF_039539545.1. NCBI lineage: Bacteria > Pseudomonadati > Bacteroidota > Cytophagia > Cytophagales > Hymenobacteraceae > Hymenobacter > Hymenobacter antarcticus. The sequence goes on from NZ_BAABDI010000041.1 coordinate 4,005, forward strand.
CGGAACGGCGTGGGACCGCCTCTAGGGGCGCTGGCAACTCCCCCTGGGCGCCGGAACAGACACCCGGAAAGGGTGCGTTGGGTGGTCCACAAGTAGTTACAACGCCAAGTGGGATGCTTTTTCGCGGCACTCGACGTTTACTGTTTCGCTCCTTTCTGTGAACGGCGTGTTAAAGCCAGGACCGTTTTCGAAAAACGCAATGGCAAGGGTCCTGTCCGACGTCCTCATCCGAAAGGAGCAATCCCACTGCGCGAGGTGCTGCCCGGTGGAACGGCGGGGCTTAGTTCCAGATAATATCCGGAGTGGTTTGCGCAATTTCCTGGCCGCCCGCCACGCGCACCCGGACGTGGAATTGCTGCCGGGCGTTATCGGTTGGCTTGGGGCTGATGCGCAACACAATGGGGAGGTTGATTCGGGATTCCTGCCCCCTTCGGGTGTTGAGCGAATCAGCGAGTTGGGACAGGGGAAATTCCGCTGGGCTGTTCGCGGTGTAGCAGCGCACGAAGGAATTAAGCGACTGGCCCGCGCCCCGGCCGTTGAAGAGCCCGGTGCTAGTGAGCACGACCTCGGTCACGTCCGCCTTCAACCCGTTGCTGCCTTCGGCCGGGCACTGCAAGGCCTGGGCCGTGCTGATGAACGCCAAGCCCGCCGGGGCCAGGGCAACGTAATCGATTCGAAACCGCAGCGTGGCCCGTAGTTCCGCCGCCGAAGTGTGGGCGCCGCTGACGAGCGGGGTGCCGGGCACTTCGGCCAGCTCCAGGGCCATTTCCTTTAGGTACACGTATTCCCGCGTGGCCTGTCGGCAGCATGACACGGGCAGAACCCCCAACAAAACCAGAAGCAAGCATGAGCGGAGCAGGATGGTTTTCATAAAAGGCAAGCCGGGTCGGATACCGCCTAGGTAGGGTCAGCAACACTGGCTGAAAACAAAGGTAAGATTTAACGCTCGCCTGACTGCTGCGGCCGGCGTGGTTCTTTGCCGGGGAACTAAGTGCCGGTTTGGGTATTTACGAAACTCATCCCCTCGGCGCGTTTCGTAAACTTTGATTCGTAGACGGGTTTCGTAAACTCGTCCCGTGCTAAAGCTGCCTGTTGGCATCTGATACTGGTGCACTGTCAGGCGTTCACGAAAAGGAGCGTTAAACGAAAGGAGCAAACCAGCTGGTCTGCTCCTTACTGTTTCACTTCTTTGTATCCAGCTGGCCCGAGTGCTTGCCGGAGCTTCGCGTTCGGGCTTGTGATTCAACCGTCAGCCCGGCTGGGCCATCAACGGATTGCTACGGGCCTGCGTACCGACTCCAGACTTAAGCTCCTGCTGACTTCTGGCCTCCCTTTTTCGGCACGCTCACCGTTCTGGCGGCCGGTTTCGCCTTGGTTTTAGGCAACTCTAGTCGGTCAAACGTCAGGTGCTTTACCCGGTCCCCGTTCAACTCGAATTGGTTTACTTTCTGGCGGTTACCTCTTTTCAAGCTTATAACGCCGCCATCTAAGAGGAAGACATCCTTCTCTAAAAATTCGAGCGGCAGGGCGGCCGACTTGTTGTCGGCCAGCATCAGCTTCTGCCCCTCCACGAACAGCGTGTACGCGTACTCCAGCTCCGGGCTGCGGTACGTGCCCGCGTACTCCTGCAGTAGCTTGGCCTGCGCGGCGGCCTCCAGGGCAACCGGGCTGATTTTTTTTGAAGTTGCGCTCGTTGCCGGGCCGGGTTAGCACGATGGTTACGCCGCCGTCCCCCTGCGGCGTGAACACAAACTAGCTTCTCGGCCCGACAGCCAGGGTCGAAAACGTATTCTGGCCCACGTTCGCTAACAAGGACTCCCTGGGGCCTGACTTCCCGTAGAACTGCCCGTTTTTGAGGAAAAAGCTGACCCGGAAGCCGTCGGCCGAATAATAGTCGCCGGTAAGGGGCTGATACGCGGCGGCATCGGCCAGCCGGGCCATGCTGCTGTCGGCCAGAGCCAGGGTGGTGTCGGCGTTTTTGGCCTCGGTTAAAAGTTTGGTCCAAATGTTAATTGGTGAGCTTGTCGGCCACCACGTTTTACACAAGAACAGGTACTGAAAGTGCGTTTTTTCAGCAAAGAACTTACATTTAATGCATTCAGGCGGCTATTTGAGGAGTTGAAGTACAGTTTTCTCATCGCGTTTGCAGGTTTAATTGTACTTTGATTACTGAACAAGTTTTCTAAACCAAGTCGACTGCTTCTATTGCCAGTTACCCGTTCGGCAGGTGGCCGGTTTAGTTGTACAGAAATATGGACGTTTCATTGAACAAACAGCATGAATAACCTCTGGATGCAGGATTTCAACCCGCTACCACCACGTTTGAGGGGTAACTCGCTTAACCTTTGTACCAAACTTTTAACCGAGGCCAACTTTATGCCAACCGCTGGACGATTGAGCAGTGCTTTCAGAACCTCAAAGGCCGCGGCTTTAACCTGGAAACCACCCACTTGCGCTGCCACCAAAAGCTGCGCAAACTCGTGGCCCTCGTCAGCCTGGCCTACGCCTTGTGCCTGAGCGTGGGCACGGTGGCGCACGAAAAAATCAAGCCCATTGCCCGCAAAAACCACGGCTACCCCGCTACGAGCCTCAGTCGCCACGGCCTCAACATCCTGCGTCAACTAACCCGACCCCTCACGTGGCCCAGCGAACCAATCGCCCGAAAAGTCGTGGCTCTGTTCAACTGGTTTATTCGACATATCGCTCTTTATCAAGTACCTAAAATCGCAGGGTAGAGTAGTCAAAAGCAAAAGCCCCTGCCTCTCGTTAGAGTGGTAGGGGCTTTTTTGTAGTCGCCTAATTAGGATTTTAGGGCCAGTGGGGAAGTGCAATTCTCCCAGCTTGTCCCTTGGAATCGTCCCGCTCCAGGAGGTCCGTCAGCAGTTGGATGGTCGAGAAGGAGCCGCGCAAATCGTGCGCGACGAGGCGTGAAATCGTCTCCTGCGCATCGTAGAGCCGTTTGTTGGCCTCTTCTATCCCCTTACGCTCCGTGATATCTTCCAGAGTGGTGTAGCCGCGTTCGCCTCCTTCGTCGGGAAATAGGATGGAGTTGACCTGGCACTAAAAGGAAGAACCATCCGCGCGGACCAGGCACGTTTCTAAGCTGAAACGGGGCATTTTATGCTTCCACAGGCGTTCCTGCAAGTCATGCCAGTGGGCATGGTAGTCCGGGTGGGTGAACTCGAGGATTTGGTGGCCCACCAGCTCCTCGGGGTGCGTCAGACCCAGCATCGCCAGCACGGCGGGGTTGGCTTGGCGAATGACGAGGTCGGGGTCGATGATTTTCTGGCCGAGCGGCGAATTCTCGAACACGGTGCGGAAACGGTCTTGGCTGGGGTCGGGGAACATGGCTACGCTTTGTTTTGAACCGTACACGTGGGGTAAAGGCTAGCGGCTTGTCCCGCTGGCCCAATCTTAACCCTGTTCCGTCATGTCCAAGAAAGTCACCCCGCCCATCGCCACGAGTGAGGTTCGGTTCCGGTCCCTGTTCGACGACACCACCGACCTGATGCTCTATCAGAACGAAAAGGCCATCATTCTGGACGCCAACCGGGCCTTTCTCGACCTGGTGGACGAACCCAAGGACCGGGTGGTGAACCGCTCCTACAACGAATATCTGCCCCTGGAGGTGCAGCCCCTGTTCGCGGAGAAGCTGAAAGAAGCCTTCACCGGCAAAACCGTGCGCTTCGATATGTTCGCCTCCCAGGGCAAGTCCGAGCCCCGGCACTGGGACGTGGTAAAAATACCGCTCCGGAAAAAAGGCGTCGTGATTGGGGTCCACATGGTTGCCCGCGATGTCACCGAAAAGACGCTGGCGCAGGAGGACCTAGTGACCCAAAACCTGGACCTGCAACAGTTTACCTACATCGTGTCGCACAACCTGCGCGCCCCACTGGCCAGTGCCCTGGGCCTGGCCGACCTGTTGGGCACGGAAGAGCCGGGCTCCCCGCACTTTGAACAGGCGCGCACCCACCTGCATACCAGCCTAAGCCAGCTCGACCAGGTGCTGCGCGACATGAACACCATCCTCACCATTCGGGACCAGAAAAACCTGGCCGGAGCCAAGGAGGTGCCGCTGGCTAAAGTGGTGCAGCAGGTGGTGCACAACCTGCAGGAGGTGATGGAGCAGTGCGGGGGCACCGTGCGGGTTGACATTCCCGCCGACCTGACCCTGCGCGCCAACCGGGCTTACCTCTACAGCATCTTTTTCAACCTGCTCTCCAACGCCATCACCTACCGCGCCGAGGAGCGGCCCCTGGAAGTGAGCGTGACGGCGACGGGCGGGGAAGGGCAGCCCACGCAAATTACGGTCGCCGACAATGGCTCCGGCTTTGACCGGGAGCGGGCGGGCGACGACGTGTTTAAGCTTTACAAGCGGTTCCATCCCCACCGCCCCGGCCGTGGGATGGGCCTGTACCTGACCAAAACCCACGTCGAGAGCATGGGCGGGAACATTTCGGTCCAAAGCCGGGTAGACGAGGGCGCCCGCTTTACCATTGACGTACCTTAACCGCATGGATACCCTCATCATCGACGACGACCCAATGGGCATCTTTCTGACTACCCGGCTTCTGCGCCGCGAAGGGCAGCCCGCCGACGTGATTACCTCCTTCGTCTCCCCGGTGGAAGCGGTGGCCTTTTTTCAGCAGCTAGGCCTCACCGACGCGCTGCCCCACGTCGTGCTGCTGGACCTGAACATGCCCCTGCTCAGCGGCTGGGACGTGTTGGACGCCCTCCAACCCCTGGAAGCGCACCTGCTGGGCCGGTGCGTGGTCTACGTCCTGACCTCCTCCCTGGCCCCCGCCGACGCGGCCCACGCCCGGCAGTACCCCCTGGTGGCGGGCTTCCTGCACAAACCGCTGGACGGGGTGAAGATTCAGGCGATTCAAGCCCGCCTACTGGAAACGCGGCCTTCCTGACCGCTTCGCCCATGCCGCAACGCCCACGCCCGGCCGTGCTGCTCGTGGACGATGACGCGGCCACGAATTACGATAACCAGCGCCTGTTGCAGCGGATGCAGGTGAGCCCGGAGGTGCTGGTGGCCAGCACGACCGAAGACGCGCTAGCCGTCCTCAACGCCCGCTGCGCCCACCCCGGGACGGCCGCCTGCCCCACCTTGATTTTGCTGGACTTTAACCTGCCGCTGCGCAACGGCTTTGAGTTCCTGTGCGCCTTTCGGCGGTCGCCAAGGCGATGCTCCAGCCTATGGCACACACGCTTTTTATCCATCACAGCGGCAGCCGGGAAAGCTGCCGCCGGGCGCCCACCGACCACGTTTTCACCGTGCCCACCGGCACCTGCAGCGCCTCGGCCGTTTCCAGTTGGGTGTAGCCCTGCAGGTAGAGCAGGTCCAGCACCTGCCGGTACTCGGGGCGCAACCCGCGCAGCAAGTCCGCCACGCCGATGTGCTCGGGGCGGAAATCGACCGGCGCCGGAAAGAATTCCACGGGGCTGTCGTCGAGCGATGCGGTGCGTGCCCCGAGGCGGTAGTGGCCGGTTCGCACGTGGTCGATGGCCGTGTTGCAGCAGACTTGGAGAGCATCAAAAAGTGTGGGGCAGTCGTGGTTACTGACTCGTAGCTTAACATGTTGCGCCGTAATTGTCGGTGCATGCTTTGCCCCAACCAACAGTCTCTCCCGCTGCTGCCCCACACTTTTTGATGCTCTCCTGGATTGTCTTGGAGAGCCGTAACTGCCGGTGCAGGCCATACCCCAACCAATCGCTGCTGCCGCTGCTGCCCCACACTTTTCGATGCTCTACTACGAGGGCTCCACGCCGGGGACCGCCGGCCTCGAGGCGGGCGCTTCGGCAAAGACGTGCGCGGCCAGCGCCACTTCGGCTTTAAACTCGGCCGTGTAGCGACGGCGGGTGCGTTTTGGGGTCATAATCGAGCTAAGCTAGCTCGCTTTTACTGTCCAACTTTTGGGGAGTACTACAGCTCGTCGCGGATGGCCGGAAATTCGGTCATCCGCGACGAGCACTTCCGAAATTCAGGCATTAAAAAGGTATTTGTTTATGCACATCGTCAAGGGGTTAGGAGAGCGCATTTTTAACCAGCCAATCCTCTCCATCGCGCTGTACAAGGACGAATCCCTGACTCAAATAAATTGCCTCCAAGTGCAGTTCAAAAGTGGGTTCCTGAAGTTGTCGCTTCAAAAATGGCCCGGGATTTTCATACATATCCCGTACCTCCCGCAATGGAAAGGCCACTTCTTCCAGCAGCGGTAGCTTTGTCTTGATAGCGGCGCTGGCCTTTCTAACCGTAATCGCCTTTGTTGCTTTTTGCTCGGCCAGGTATTCTTCTAACAGGTACTTCTCCACCAACGCTTTGTAAACTGCGCCCGCCGGTTTTTTTACTTTCCCCAGTTGATGCTGCTTGCCGATGCGGGACAACACAAAATCAACATATTCGAGGGGGTACTCCTTGGCTTCCAGTTGCTTGGTAATTTGTTTAATACTGCGTAGGCTCACTCCTATCAGGCGTAGCGCCTGAACCCAGGCGGGCTCATCAGCATCAGCTTTTTCGATATTTTCAGAATGTTGAGAAAGCCCGATGTTCTCAATAAGCTGAGTTCCTTGAGTCTCTTCTACTTCGTTTGGGCCGGCTTGGGGCGTGTCATAGCCAAACAGGAACTTGATACGCTGCACCAGCTGGTTCTGCCGTTCCAACTCATAGGTGAACGGCATGTCGGTGCGCGCCAGTTCCAGCTGTGCCCGGTCCAGTACCCGCGCTTTGAAATTGCTGAAGCGCGGGTATTCGTTTTCGGCAATGTTGAGCATGAAGCGCAGCTGCTCCGGCGTGACGGTCCGCTGCCCGAAGTCCGAATACTCTTTGAGCAACCAGTAGATGCGGACCGAGCTGGGGCTTTTCAGCTTGCGCAATTCATCCAGGTCGGCCAGCGTGAAGTTGCCGCTCTCGCGCAACTGCAGCAGGTACGGCATGATGAGGGGATTGAAGGCCGCCACTATTCCACCCAACTCCCCGTCGTAGCCCGCCTTAGCCATCAAGGGGATATAATCGTACTTGGGCCGCCGCCGCCGTTTGCGGGTGCCATCCTCCAGTATTTCAATGTACAGCTTGAAGGAGGTGATGTCGTCGCACATCTCATCAATCTGCTGGTAAGCCGACCCCCCGTGCCGCTCGAACAGCAGTTCGCTGACCGGGATAACATGCTCCTTGAACTCGGTATCGTCGAGGCTGATGCGGGAGAGCAGCGCCAGAAACAGGCGCATCTGCAGGGGCACGAAGCTGAAACGCGCGTTGACAAGCGCGTTGTGCTGGGCCACTATTTTGTCGGCGTTCTGTTTAGGCGGGGTTTTCATGGTGAATAAGTTAGGCAACTAGATACCAGGAGTCGTCTTTTTTGTAGCAACCTAGCGTCCTTTCTGTAGTAACCTAGCGTCCTTTTTGTAGCAACCTGGAATTGGAAAGCGTCCTTTTTGTAGCAACCTGAAGCTGATAGCGTCTTTCTTGTAGCAACCTAGCGTCCTTTCTGTAGCAACCTGACGGCGGAGCGTCCTTTTTGTAGCAACCTGAAATCGGGTAGCGTCTTTTTTGTAGCAACCTAGCGTCCTTTTTGTAGCAACCTAGCGTCCTTTTTGTAGCAACCTGAGCTTATAAAATATTGTCAATCAACATGTTCTGGGGAGTGTAATACTAATACTATAATTTGAGTTTAAAACTAACTAGCTAGGGAGTTTTTTTTTAGCGTCTTTTTTGTAGCAACCTTGGGTTCTTGCAAGCAAAAAAAAGTACAAAATGCGCAACGGATTTTGTGTTGTTGTACTTTTTTGTACTATATACTATGAATCAATCAGTTAACCTACTTTGTCTGCGTTGCAAATCCCGTATTCCTACTTGCCATTTACTACCTATAACAAGAGAAATATGCAATATCAGCAGCAGCTTAAGAAGCTGTCGCAACGGGCAGTCACCTCAACCGGCCCGCCGCAACCGCCTCCTGCGGAAGCTTGTACTCGCCCCCACCCTACTCCGGCTGCAGCTTGCGGTTCGTTTTAAGCAGCTTTTCCAGCACGGGTGCGGGGAGCGTCCGCTGGGCGGCGGGCAACTGCGCCAGGGCAGCCTGCAGCGTGTCTTCCAGAAACTGCCGGATTTCGAACCCAGGCTCCCAGTACTCCGCCTGTTTAAGCTGCAGGTACGTCTGGTCGCGCACGTAGGACCCGAAGGGCACCCAGCGCCCGGTGGGACCGGCGGGGGCAGGTACGGCCGCCAGAGGGCTTGAACCTGAACCCCCGGCAGGGGTCGCCGGCAGCGGGCTGACGGCCCCGAACATCAACTCGTCGGGCGTGGGGGCTACGGGCTGGGTTAGCGTGCTGCCAAAGCGTTTTTTGGGGCCGGTGCTCATAGACGGGCGAGGATTTCAGTGGTGAGGTTGCGGTAGTCTTCGGCGCCGTTGCTGGTGGGCGCATAGGCGAACAGGTTTTGCTTCTCAATCTGCGCTTCCGACAGCTTGCCGTTTTGCCGGATGCTGGTGTTCATCAGCAGAGGCCCGGTCACGGCGTTCTCCCGCATGATGGCCACCACGTCGTGGTGCAGCGAGAGGCGGTAGCTGGCCGAGTATTTCGTCAGGAACAATCCGCCGACTTTCAGGCGGGGGTTGAAGTTCTTGCCCATGATGGCGCAGGCCTCCAGCAGCGTGGTCAGGCCCTCGTAGCCGTAGAACTCGGGCTGCACTGGTATAAAAACCGCATCGCTGGCCACCAGGGCCGCGTAGGTGAGGCTGGTGAGCGCGGGGGGCGTATCAATCAGCACGTAGTCGTAATCGGCCGCTACCTCCTCCAGCTGGTCGCGCAGGAAGAACTGATAGGTGGGCTGCTGCCCAAGTATCTTCTCAAGCTGCGTCAGCTCCCGGGCCGAACCGGCCAGGCCCATCCCCTCCCCCACCCCGACGATGATTTGCTTGAGCGTGCGCTCGCCCCGGATGACGGTACCCAGGTGAGTCGTTACGTTGGCGGCGAAACTCATGGTCAGATTATGCTGCGGGTCGCAGTCCAGAAAAAGCACCCGCTGCCCGCGACGGGCCAGTTCCTGACCGACCGTCAGCGTGGAAGTGGTTTTACCGACCCCTCCTTTATGGTTTGCAAAGGTGATGACTCTCATGAAGTAGCAGTGACAGTGATGCGACAATATTACAACGCATGAACTGAATAAACATACTGTATATACTGACAATGTTAAAATTACTGAATATTTTTTGAATGCTCAAAATGTTGAGAATGTTAAGAATTTTGAGAATTTAGGCAATGGCTTATTTTATAACCACTTGTAAACAAGTTGATTATTTATCTTGAGTATTCTGCCAGCTTGCCAGGAATATCCAGAATGCTGAGTATTTTAGATGCATCACCACCCATTTGACATACTGAACATTCTTTACATACTCAGAATGTTCAGTATGCGCTACATTCCACACTGCGGGTTTTTAGAGGTCAGACACGACGTGAAAGCCCTTAACCGATGACTTTGGGAGAGTGACGAATAAAGCTGACCAGCATAACCACGACAGGGGAGGGGAGGGGAGGGGAGGGGAGGGCCGAACGAGTGTGCTATTGGCATCAGGAGCCCGTGTCTGTGCGCCCGCGCTCGGATGCTGCAACCGGTGATTCAGCCTGGTACTGTCTTTAAAACAGCAACGCTCCCACGATTACCCCAGGGCCTGAATACCATCGCTGGCAACGAGCGGGGCCGTTACCAGCTCAACTGCGAGGAAACTTCGGTAAAGGCGTCCTGCGCCTCCAACTGCGCTTTCACCGCCTCATAGGAATCCGGCCGCAGGTCGGCCACGAACTGCTGGGCACCGCTCAGCAGGCGGAGGTACCGGCTCGGGTCGCTTTGTCGGCTCAGGCGGCGCAGGGCATCCAGATAGCCTTGGCGGGCGTGGGTGGTCACAATGATGCGGCACTGGCCGGCGCTGACCAGCTCGGCGTTCATCATCAGCCGGGCCAGCCGGCCATTGCCGTCATCGAACGGGTGAATCTCGCTAATCATAAACATCATAAAAAAGGCTCGGGCGAGCGGCTCACGCAGGCTGCGGTAGAGCTTGAAGCCCTCGTGCAGGGTGCCGCGCACCAGGGCCGGGTCCACAAAGCTGGCCAGGCCGGCCTGGTTGGCGTACTCTTTCCACTGGCCGGGGCGCTTGTCGGGGCGGGCGCGCATGAGCAGGGCATGCCGCCGCTGCAGAATAGCCAGCAAGTCCTCGGCCGATTGCGGGACAACGCGCATCTCGGCCACGTTGCTGCACAGCTGGTAGGTGCTGAGCACGTCGTGCGAATCGGCGTGCCGCCCCCCGACCAGCTGACCGGTTTCCACGATGCGGTGCGCCTCATCGACCTGAAATTCGGTGCCTTCGATGAAATTGGAAAAGTAGGCCTCGAAGAAGGCCACGGTGTAGAAAGGAGGGGCCACGAGCGCGGGGTCAGGCCGCCGTGGCAGCACCGCCGCGTGCAGCGCACTGAGCAGCGCGGTAAACAGGGCCACCCGGCCGGCATCGAAGGGCAGCCCCAGCGCGCGGGCGCGGGCCACGGGGGAAGTCAGAATCTTACTGGACTGCGTGCTGAGCAGCGCGCCGGCAATGCGTTGCAGCAACGCCAGCTCCGTGGGCCATTCCAGGGCCGCCGCCACTTCGCGGGCCTGGTCGCGCAGGGCATTCAAGCCTTCTTCGCCCCGGATGCGCAGGACCATTTCCAGCCGCTCTTCTACCTTGGCCAGGGGCAGCGCTTTGCTCACCCCGCCTTTGCGGACGCGGGCGGGCTGCAGGTTTTCCAGCAGGCCCCGGGCTTCCGACGCGAACAGCAGGCTGCCATCACCGAAGGGCGCATCGCTGGGTAACGGGCCCGGTCCTTCCAGCAAATGCACCACCAACCCCGGCAACATCACGTTGCGGGTGTACTTGTAGGTCAGGAACAGGTGCCCGCTGGCCGTGGGCTGGCCCTCGAGCTGCGAACGGTGACTGATGAGCGCGCCCGGAAATAAGTGCTGCACCACCGGCAGCCAGTGCTTGCGAATTAAGACTTCCGGTGCGGTCGTTAAATCCGAGGAGTAGATGCGGGAAGCCACTTCGCGCAACTCGCCGCGCTGACGCCCCCCCCGAATCCGCCGATTAAGGGCCGGGTCGGAAGTGCTGAATACCAGCAGGGGCCAACGCACACTTTTTTCCATTAAGACGGCCTGTTTGAGGCAAGGTGTTTAATTTATTCGATTAAGATGCAAATTTCGTTAATTTATTTCGATTAATATCCCTTAACCAGCTAATGGATGGATAAACTGGCAGAAAGCCTGTCAAGCCTTAAACCCGGCATTTTGAAATCAGGATTATAGCGGTTCCATCCGTTACAGCTTTTTGAGCGCTAGCACAAGCGCTACGCAGCCCTCCCCCACACGAATTCGTCAGGGCACAGTAGCAGAGGAACCCCACTATCCTTACCCGAGACCCAGCCCACCTGAGGTGGTGGGGTAACTCTGGGCAGAACGGGGTGGTATCGTTCATTCGGCATGAAAGACACGCCAAAACCTGACAAACGCCGCAAGTACGATGCGGCCTTCCGCGCCGAAGCCTTGCGCTTGGCCGACCCAATCCGCTCGACCCAAGCCGAAAGCCCGTGGTCACGGCTCAAAACGGAGGTGCTAGAACTACGCGAGTGGCCCGTTTTTGCCGACCTGGCCGACGCCCAAGCCGGTGTCGCCGACTATTTTGACTACTATAATCACGGGCGCCGGCACTCCAGTGTCGGTTATCAGACCCCGTATCATACTCACCAACAACTTCTTCAAGCTACTGCCCTAAACTGTCCAGCCTGACTGGACCACCTCAGTTTTTACCGGACCACCCCAGAACTGCTCGCGCTGCTGCGCGAGGTCGACACGGTAATGGTGGCGCGCTTCTTCCACCTGAGCCGCAGCCGTGACCATGTGCTTCACCTGGTAAAAAAAGCGTTGAAAAAAGGCTTCGCGGTGGCCGGAACCGCGGAACTGACCGGCATCAGTCGCGCGAGCGTTGAGCGCTACCGCAAGCACCTGCAGGCCGCGCTCACCTGAAAATACAGCTACCCCGAAAGGCTTCGCGTAATTTTATCCTCCCGATGCTGTAAAATGGCCTTGATGAACCCGCCAACCCGGGTCAGAACAGGGCAGCGACCACCCCGGCCGAAACCCTGAACAGCCTAATCAGCAAGGCCCGCCTCCCGCACAATGAAAATACTCTTGAGTTGCCTGTTGCTTTTCAATGTCCTGTGTTTCCTGCTTTTCGCCCTGGATAAGCGCAAAGCCCAACGGGGCCAGCGGCGCATTGCCGAAAAAACGCTGCACCTGGCCACGCTGCCCGGCGCGGCACCCGGCGCGTGGGCGGCTATTTTCCTGCTGCACCATAAGAATCGCAAAGCCGCTTTCTGGGGCATCACCCTGGTGCTGACGCTGCTGCAAGGGGCGGTGCTTTATTTCACGTGGACCTATTTTCGGACGCAGCTTTAGCCGCGTAAGACATTGTCAGGCAGAGCAATAATCACGAGTATTACCAGCTATGCGATTGAGTCGCAGGGTTCCCCCTATTTGTTTAGCAACGCCCACCAGTCGGGGGTGGACGCGGGGAACGAGGCGGGGCCAGCACGGTGGGCGGCAAGCCGTTCGTGCTGGGCCAACAGCCGAAATGACGGACAGCAGACGGGTGAATCCGTCTGCTGTCCGTCATTTCGTAACTACTCCAGGCTTCGTTTTCCTGGCTTGCCGCTTACTTCTTGCTGCTCGTTTTGCCGGGTTTCAGCACCACTTTGGTCCATCCATCATCGCGGGCATTAAAGTGCTTGTACGCATCGGGGGCTTCCGCGAGGGAAAGCTCGTGGGAGACGATAAAAGAAGGCTTGGCTTTACCGGAAGAAATCAGCGCGCAGAGCTCCCGGTTGTATGATTTCACATTGGCCTGGCCCGTTGCGATGCGCTGTCCCTTCATCCAGAAGCTGCCAAAGTCGAAGTCCATGTGGCCTTTTTTCTGCAGTTCCTCTTTGGATTTCGGGTCTGCGGTAACAAAAACGCCCACCACCCCAATCGAGCCCGTGAATTTCACCGCCTGGACCAGTTCGTTCATGGTTAGGTTCGACTGTTCCTGGCCGTGCCTGTTGCAACACTGGTAGCCCACGCATTCGCAGCCCCGGTCGGCACCCTGTCCGTCCGTTAGTTCCAACACCTGGTCAACGGGAGAGCCTTTCGTCATATCAATGGGGATGCAGCCCAATTCTTCCACCAGTTTCAGCCGGTCGGGGTGGCTGTCCACCACCATAATTTTGTCGGCCCCTTTTATCCGGGCCGACAGCGCGGCCATGAGCCCAACCGGCCCGGCGCCGTAAACGACCACCGATTCGCCTGGTTTCACCCCCGCCAGTTCCGTGGCGTGGTAGCCCGTCGGGAAGATGTCAGAAAGCATGGCATAATCATTTTCCTTCTCGCTGGCATTCGCCGGCAATATCTGGCAGTTGAAATCCCCGTACGGAACGCGCAGGTATTCGGCCTGCCCGCCCTCGTACGGTCCCATGCCGGCAAAACCATAGGCCGCACCGGCAAAACCGGGGTTCATCGTCAGACAAAACGCGGTGAGTTGGCGCTCGCAATTTCTGCAATGGCCACAGCCAATGTTAAAAGGCAGGCACACCATATCGCCTACTTTAACGTGCACCACCGCCGTGCCGACCTCGATGACCTTACCCAGGTTCTCATGGCCTAAAATCCGGCCTGCTTCCATGTTGGTACGGCCTTCGTACATGTGCAGGTCGGAGCCGCAAATGTTAGTGGTGGTAATCTGCACCAACACGTCAGTGGGTTGCTCAATTTTAGGGTCGGGTACGTCGGATACTCGCACATCCAAGGGGCCGTAATAAACAAGTGCTTTCATGATTTCGGGATTAAAGGTTTACCTTAACCTCCGTGGTAACGGCGTTGTTTTACAAAGGGTTGTCACTACTTGGCCCGTGAACAGCTCATTCCGTTGGGGTAAATGAAACAGCGACGAAAGCTGCACCAAATACCGGGATGCGCCCGAACCTGAAGCCCCGGTGGGGCCAACGCGGTGGCCTGTTCGCCCGAATTGTCGGGCGCCCGACAAAACTTCGTTTTGTCCTGACCTCGGTCCCGGCCGTCGCCGTATCAGTAAGAACCCGGTTTGTTGCCGCCCCCGCCCACTAGCCCGAGCGCCGTTCCACGCGGGCTTCTTCCCTCATTTCTCCGCCCCCATGTCCACCCCCGCCGACCATAATCCCACCCCGCGGCGCCTGCGCGTGCTGCTCATTGCCGGCTCCAACCGCCGCGAGTACAACTGCCCCGGCGTGGACAGCAAGGCCCGCACCCTGCTCAACCGTCTGGCCGACCGCCTCCCCGCCACCTGGGACATCGACACCGAAGACCTGGGCAATGTGTACGGCCGCCCCAAAATCCAGAGCTGCAATGCCTGCGTGAGCACCAGCATGGCCCTGTGCGTGTGGCCCTGCAACTGCTACGAGAAAAACAGCCACCGCGAGCCCGACCTGATGTGGAACCTGGACCTGTACAGCCGCCTCGACCAGGCCGACGCCTGGTGCATCATCGGGCCGGTGAACTGGTACGGGCCCACGTCTACGCTCAAGCTCATGTTCGATAGGCTGGTATGCATGAATGGCGGCAACCCGAACGAAAGCCTCATCGACCACAAAAACCCCGAAAAGGCCATGGCCCTGGAGCACACGCCCGAGTGGGAAAAGCTCAGCCTCAACCACCTGGAGGGGCGCACGGCCGCCTTCTTCTGCTACGGCGACGGCGGCGGGGACGAGCTGGACGCGGCGGGCCGCCCCAAAATCCTGCGCCACAAAGCCTATTTCGCCCCCGCGCAGGAGCCCTTCGAAAACATGCGCGACACCTACGCCCCGCTGGTGTGGCAGTGCCGCTACGGCGGCGTAGAAGTGCCCGACCAGCTCTGGCAGTACGCCGAAACCGGCTACGGCAAGAAGTACTCCGACGACCAGGCCGAGGACATGGTGCAGGACGACCCGTTTATGGCGCAGTTCGACCAATGGACTGCCAGCATCCGCGAGGCCGTGGAGGCCAAGGGGCCGGTGCCGCCCGGCCGCTACCGCGCCTACGGCCACGAAGCCCCCGGCCACCTCTGGGCCGATGTGAAGCTGGGCTGGCGCACGGCGCAGATGGCCCTGGGGGTGCCGCCCGCCGGCTCGTCGCCCGAGGCCCAGCAGGAGCAGGGCCTGAACCTGGACACGCCCCTGCGCCCCGATTTGCCCAAAGACTGACCCCATCAACCAGCTTTTCCCGACTTACTCATGAGCAACCTGACAGTAGACCAGATAATTGCCCGCCACGAAGCCTCCGGCCGCTGTTTCGACGTGGACGGCGTGCGCACCTTCGCCCTCGACTACGGGCAGGGCGAGCCTGTGCTTTGCCTCCACGGCGTGCCCACCTCCTCCTACCTGTTTCGCAAAATGCTGCGCAGCCTCGAAAGCCAGGGCCTGCGCGGTATTGCCGTGGACCTGCCCGGGCTGGGCCTGACCGACCGCCCCGAGGACTTCGACTACACCTTTCGGGGCTTTGCCCGCTTCCTGCACCGCGCCACCGAGGCCCTGGGCCTGCAGGACGGCTACCATCTGGTAGTGCACGACATCGGCGGGGCCATTGGCCTGGCCCTGGCCGCCGAGCACCCCGCGCGCATCCGCTCGCTGACCATCCTCAACATGTTCTTCGACGTGGTGAACTTCAAGAAGCCGCTGCCCATGCGCCCCTTCGAGCTACCGATACTGGGCGAGGCCGAGCTGCTCACCCTGCAGCACCCCACGTGGTACCTGCTGTTCAAAGCCATGGGGGTGAGCCACATCGAAGACCTGCCCAAGGAGGAAGTGTACGCCTACGTGGACCTGCTCAAGCGCGCCGACGGGGGCAAAGCCTTCCTCAAAATCATGCGCCACTTCGACCACTCCCAGGAGCTGCAGGACCTGATGCACCGGGCCGTCGACCAGCCGCCCTACCCCGTGCAGGCCATTTGGGGGGCGGAAGACCCGCTCCTCGACTTCGAGCATTTCGGCAAAATGGTGCAGCAGGCGGCGCATCTCCCGCAGGTGCATCAACTGCCGTCCAAGCACTTCTTTCCGGAAGAGATGGGGCCGGACATTGCCCGCCTGGTTGCGGAGCTGGTGCGGCAGCGCCCGCCCGCCGGGTAGGCAGCCGGGCGCCGCCGGCTACTCCACCGCTTTACCGCCGCAGCCGGAGCTGCGCACCAGCAGCTCCAGCTTGGTGCGGGCCTCCGTTGAAAGCTTTTCGGCCGAGGCGTCGCCGCGCCCCAGGCGCCGGGCCAACTGCGCCACCACCGCGGTCTGGCGGGCGTAGCGTCGGCACAGCACGCACATCAGCAGGTGGAACTCCAAGCTCAGGCGCTGAACCAGGGTCAGGGACTGCTCGGCCCGCTTTTCGATGAGCAGGGTGGCTTCGTTGCAGTTAAAGAAGGCGGACATAGCAGAGGAAATGCAACTGTGCGATTAAGAGCCCGAAAACCATTGCTTTTCCAGGCACTTGCGCAGCTGCAGCCTGGCCCGGTGGATGATAACCCAGTAGTTAGACGGGTAGATTATCAGCCTCTTACAGAATTATTCGCCGGACATTTCCTGCACGTAGCGCAGGTTGAAGACGGCCTGCTGCTGGGGCGGGAGCTGGTCCTGGCAAAAGAGCAGCTGCCGGGCCAGTTCCTCGCGCTCTACCTCGGTTTCAGCCGGGGCCCATTCGCGGGGCTCCTGTGCCTGCCGGGATTGTCCCGGCAGGCACAGGGCCCCTGGCACCACTCCCATCCGGGGAATCCGGCCGGGGGTTGCGCGGGTCTTTTTTTCACTTCACTTCATTTCTAGTTTTCCATGGCCCAGCATTCATTCGACGTTTTAATAATTGGCACCGGCGGGGGTGGCAGCGTGGCGGCCCGCAAATGCGCGGCGGCCGGCAAGAAGGTGGCCATCGTGGATGCGCTGCCCTTTGGCGGCACCTGCGCCCTGCGCGGCTGCGACCCCAAGAAAGTGCTGGTGGGCGCCGCCGAAACCGTGGCCCGCTCGCGGCAGCTGCTGGGCCACGGCATGGCGCAGGAAGCCGTCATTAGCTGGTCGGAGCTGATGGCCTTCAAGCGCACCTTCACCGAGCCGGTGTCGGAGAAAAAGGAGGCGGGCTTTCAGAAAGCGGGCATCCACACCTTCCACGGCGTGGCCCGGTTCACGGGCCCGCACACCGTGCAGATTGGCGCGGACGTGCTGGAAGCCAAACAGTTCGTGATTGCCACCGGGGCCCGCGCCCTGCCGCTGGGCATCCCCGGCGAGGAGCTGCTGCTCGACAGCACCGACTTTATGGAGCTGCCGGAGCTGCCGGCGGACCTCACCTTCGTGGGCGGCGGCTACATCGCCTTCGAGTTTGCCCACCTGGCGGCCCGCGCCGGCGCGAAGGTGCGCATCCTGCACCGGGGGGCGCGCCCACTGGAAAACTTCGAGCCCGAGCTGGTGGAGCACCTGCTGATTGCCACCCGGGAGGCCGGCATCGAGGTGGTGCTGAACACCGAAGTAAAACGCCTGAGCAAGACGCCCGACGGCCAGCTGCGCCTGCACGCCGAAACCGACGGACAGGCCCGGGAATTCACGGCCAGCCTGGCCCTTCACGCCGCCGGCCGCGAACCGGCCCTGGCCGAGCTCAACCTCGAAGCCGCGGGCGTAGCTTACACCCGCCAGGGTGTGACGGTGAATGAGTACCTGCAAAGCACTTCCCACCCCGACGTGTACGCGGCCGGCGACGCGGCCGCCTCGGGCCTGCCCCTGACGCCGGTGGCCGGCAAGGCCTCGCACGTGGCGGCCGCCAACCTGCTCGAGGGCAACCACCAGGTTATCGACTACGGCCTGATGCCCTCGGCGGTGTTTGCGCACCCGGTGCTGGCCAGCGTGGGGTTGGGCGAGGCCGAAGCCACCCGGCAGGGCCTCAAGTTTCAGGTGAAGCACGACGTCACGACGGGCTGGTTCACCTCCAAGCGGCTCCGGACGCCCCGCTCGGCCTTCAAGGTGCTGATTGAGGACGAGACCGACCTGATTCTGGGCGCCCACCTGCTGGGCCCCAACGCGGAGGAAGTCATCAACTTGTTTATGCTGGCCATGCACGCCAAGCTCCCGGCCGCCGAGGTGCGCAAGCTGATATTCGCCTACCCCACGGCTTCGTCCGACATCATTTACATGCTTTGACATCCTCCCCGGCATAAAGGCACGGGAATTCCCTTCGGCGCACGATGTCCCGTGCGGAACGCAGGATATTCACGGCGGCATTCCGGTCACGGTCATGACAGGTTCCGCAGCTACTACATCGCCACGTTCTGACTCCCAACGCCCTTAGTCCACGCGGTCCGCTCCTCTCAGAGCAAGCCGCGCAAGTGACGGTGGAAAAAGATTCGTTGACTTCTTTGTACACCACGCCAAGCCGGATGGCTTTGTAGGCAAGCATGGTTTTGAAGTCGGCCCAACCCGCGTCCGATACGGATTTAGCCATCTTGGTTTTCTTTAATTTCGACGGGCTGACGTTGCCCACCACCAGTACGTCGTATTCGTTTGTTAAGCGCGTGGTAGCCTTGTGGTTCCAGTCCTTGCGTTTGTTTTTGATTTTGGCGTGAATGCGGGTGACTTGCTTCTTTTTGCGGGCGCGCTGGGCGCTTGCCAGCTTGACTTCAAACTTTCGGGTCAGGTTCTCCCGGCTGAGTTCTACGCCATCGGAAAGGGTTGCCAAGGTCTTTAAGCCCAGGTCGATACCGGCCTCCTTGCCCGTTGGCACCCGTTCGGGCGTGGGGTCTTCGCAGACGAAATGCACGTACCAGCGGCCTTGTGCGTCCTCGCAGAAGGAGCCACAGCGCACCTTGCCCGGCAGCGGGCGCGTGTTCCAAAAGCGGAAGGTGTGCCCGCCGTAGGTCACCGTATCGGCCTCGACTTTGACGCCCACCGCTTTGAAGGGCACCCAGCCCAAGCTCCGCTTGCGGGAACGCCAGTGGAGTTTGGAGCGCTTGAACTGCTTGCCGCACTTGGCATATTCGTCCACGACCGCTTGCACGGTCTGGCTATGCAAGCCCAGTTCTTTGCCCACCCCGGCGGTCAGCTTATGCAAGTCGAAGGCGGAAAGCAGTTGGCGGCGAAACGACCACTGATAGGCGGTGGTTTCGTTAGAGTAGTTCCAAATATCGTTCACGGCAAAGCCCAGCTTACGAAGCCGATTGCGGCCCGAACTGTCTTTGAGGCGGAAACGATACGTAGCTAGTTTCATGGCTTAAATATACATCAAAATGTTGATAGTCAAAAACATAATACTAAAAAAACCCACCAGCAACGAGCCGTTCAAATTCCCATCTCCTGCCTAAAGGCGAGGAGCTTTCAACTTAGCGTAAGAAAATCCGCCTCGTTGCTGCGGCGAGGGGGCGGTTGGGGAAGGAGAAGCCACTTAGCGGTGCCAGGTCAGGTTGCGGCGTCCGTCATCGGCGAAGCCGAGCGACTCATAGAGCTGCCGGGCGCGGGGGTTGCCGGGCTCGGTTTGCAGGTGCAGGGCCACCAGCCCCCCGGCCCGGGCCTGCTGCTGGAGGGCCAGCAGCACGGCGCGCCCCACGCCCCGGCTGCGGGCCGCCGGGGTCACATACAGCTCGTCGACCAGGCCGAAGCGGCCCCGCAGCTCAAACGAAAAGCCGTAGGTCAGCGCCACGTAGCCTACGGTCTGGGCGCTATCTTCCAGCAAGTACAGCGTGCCCCACTCCGGGTGGGCGAGGAAGTCGGCGGCCACGGCCCGCTGCGCGGCGGGGTCGTAAGGGTAGCCGAAGTGCTGGTAGAAGTCGGCCATCAGGGGCAGCAGCGTGGCCAGGTCCGGCAGGGCAACGGGACGGAGAGAAAAGGAAGTCATGCCAGGGGCAGGGGAGGGGTGGTCGGAGATTATGAAGCAGGCGGCATTTAGCCCGCGAGCACGGGCGCCAGCTTCGGGGCCGTGACGGCCGGCCGGCGCTGGCGCAACCCGTAGTAGGTGAGGGTGCCGTGGCCCGCGACCAGCAATACGTGAAACGGGAGCAGCCCCGGGTCGTGGTAGTAGAAGCCCGCCCCCAACCCGGCCGCAAAGTAAAGCGTGAGCAGGCCTTCGGCCAGCGGCAACGGCCCCCGGACCCTGGCCGCCCGTGCTTCCTTATCGCCCGCCGGTAATACGATGCCCCCGCTGCCTTGTTTGGGCGTGCGGATAAACGGCGTGGCCTTGCCCCGGAAGCCCAGGACCACGGCGCGGGTGTTGTGCAGGGCCAGCCCCATCGACACGGCCAGAAACAGCAGAAACTGCGGCGCAAACCAGCGGCCGGTGGCAGGGCCACCGGCCAGCCGCCAGGTGGTATGGTAGTAGTAGGTGAGGAGCGCAAACGTGAGTACGAACACTGCCGCCAGGTGAAACAGGGGCTTGAGCTCGGGCCGGTGCGCCCGCATCAGCACCAGCAGCACCAGCGGCACGCTGAGCACGGCCATGAGCAGAATGACCGTGAACACCGAGCTGTCGAGCAGGTGAAACGTGGCGTGCAGCCGGGTGGCCAGCGACAGGCGCGGGTGACGCCACACCCGACCCAGGTGCTTGCGGGCAGTTTCGGCCGCGCCCTTGTTCCAGCGGTACTGCTGCGAGTTGAGCGCGTCGAGGCAGGCGGGCAGCTCGGCCGGCGCCACAATGTCGGGCCGGTACACAAAGCGCCAGCCGCGCAGCTGGGCGCGGTAGCTCAGGTCCAGGTCTTCGGTGAGCGTATCGGCCTGCCAGCCGCCGGCATCCTCGATGCAGCTGCGCCGCCACACGCCGCCCGTGCCATTAAAATTGAGGAAGTGTCCGCCGGCCGCGCGCCCCACCTGCTCCACCAGAAAGTGGGCGTTCAGCCCAAAGGCCTGCAGGCGGGTGAACAGCGACTCGTCCGCATTGAGGTGGCCCCAGCGGGTTTGCACCACGCCCACGTTGGGGGCGTCGAAGCGCGGCAGGGTGCGGCGCAGGAAGTCGGGCGTGGGTACGAAGTCGGCGTCGAAGATGGCCACGAACTCGCCATCGGTTTCCGTCAGGCCGTGGGCCAGGGCCCCGGCTTTGTAGCCCACGCGGGTAGGGCGCCGCACGTGGTCGATGCGCACGCCCCGGTCCTGGTGGAAGGCCACCCGGCGGGCCGCCAGCGCCACGCTCTCGTCGGCTACTGCCATGCCGGTGGTGCTCACCGGGGGCGCAATCTACCCGCACAACGTGCCCCTGCTCACCCTCGACGGCCAGGCCGTGAACCTGAGCGACCTCAAAGGCAAAGTAGTGTTCGTGAACCTGTGGGCCAGCTGGTGCCCACCCTGCCGCGCCGAAATGCCGGGCATCGAAGCCCTGTACAAGAAGGTGGACCACTCCAAAGTGGCCTTCGTGATGCTCTCGCTCGACGAGGACGCGGCCAAGGCCCAGAAGTTTGTGAAAGCCAAGGGCTACACCTTCCCCGTGTACCTGCGTACCGCCGACCTGCCCGCGCCGTTCGATTCCAACTCCATCCCCTCCACCGTCATCCTCGGTCCCGATGGGCAGGTAGCGGCCCGCCACGATGGCATGGCCAACTACGGCACGCCGGAATTTAAAGCCGGCCTGGAGCAGCTGGCTGCAGCCACCAGCCGGTAAGTAAGCCTTTTACGGCTGGATAGCCCCTCGCTTTTCACTCACCCTTAGAGCAGTTTCCGAGTCAGTGTACATTTTTTAAAACAGTTAAAAGTTGAGAGTTAAAAGTTAAAACCCACTACGTCTGATTTTTAACTTTTAACTCTCAACTTTTAACTCTGTACATGGACTTGGAAACTGCTGTAAGCAACAGCTGGCCATGGCCGATTACCCGCAGCTTATCACCGACTCGTTCTCTGGGTACGGGCATTACCTGCTCACGGAGGTGCTGCATCCTGGCTGGGGCAACTACTTCTACTCAAGTACGTGTTCAACAACCCCCAGACCCACCTCTGGCACCACGCTCAGGAGCTGCCCGAGGCCCGCCGCCACGGCGTAAACTTCGCCCTGACGCTCACCGTGTGGGACTACCTGTTCGGTACGGCCTACGTGCCCACCGTTGGGTTTTGATGGGGTGGCGCAGTACCCCAGCACGTTTCTGGCTCAGCAGGCGGAGCCCTTCGCGCAGCTGGCCCGGACCCCGGTGCCCATTCCCCGGCCTGCCCCCCCCGTATTGGGGGAAGTGCTTCCGGAGCATTACCGGTATAGCCAGTCAAAAAAGGGCATGTTTGGGTCCCATTGAACAGCCGACCAGCCCACGGTGCCGTATAGCTTACCAGCTGAACTACTCCGGTTTTTTTATCACTGCTAATCCCCTCACTATGGACAATGTACTGCGTTTGATTGCTTCGCCCGGTGGCCGCGCGGCCCGTGTAGCTATTGGTACCGGCCTGATTGGCACGGGCCTGGCCCTGGGCCGCAAAGGCTGGGCCCTATCGGCCCTGGGGCTGGTACCCCTCGCCATGGGCGCCTTCGACTGGTGCCTGCTGGCCCCGCTCAAAGGCCTTCCCTTCGATGGCCCCCAACTGCGTGGGGTGCTGGGACCCGTACCGGCCGACTCAAACCAGTAGTTCGCGCCTGCTGCCGCTAGTCGACCCCTTTAGCGTTGACTGGAACGATAAACCGACTGCCCACCCTACTCTCCGATAGAGAGCCAGGGCGGGCAGTCGGCACGTCAGGCTCGGGCCCCAATCGGCAAACCAAGCTGAGACGTTGCCGCGGCTAGACGACCACGAACGTGTCGTGCGAATGCACTACCAGCGGCCGGTGCTGCGCCAGGTAGGCGCGCATGGCGGCTACGACATGGTGCCCGGTTTTCTGACGGTTGCGGCCAAGCTTCGGCGGCACGCCCTACGAGGTAATGAAGGCCGCCGAGTAGGTGCGGGCCGGGTCCAGGGCCAGGCCCTGCACGAAAACAGCCTGCAGGCGGCTGCCTTGGGGGTTTTCGACTTTGAAATACGCCTTTAGTCCCAGGGCGCGCTTCACGTAGCCGCCCATCTGGTGCAGTGGGTTTTGGCTGTAGGTGCCTTCGATGTTCTTTTCCAGCATCAGGTGCAGCCCGGCACCGGTCAGCTCCACCGTCTCAATTTCGGGGTCCATCGGCACGAGGTCGTAGAGGTCGTTGAGCAGCATCGGGCCGGGCGCGATGGGTGCGCCGTAGCGCCAGCCGTTGGAAAAATACAGGTCGGCGGGCACCAGGGCCTGCAGGCTGGCCAACAGGAAATCATCGGCCGGACACTCCACCGACGAGAGGCGGTGCAGCCCGGTTTCCGTAGTGCCTACCACTTCATTGAGCGCGGCAAAGGGCTCAAGGGCCGCGTCGATGCGGGTTTGCAGGGCTGCGTCGGGCTCGATACCCGCATTGATTTCGGGCAGCTCGTGGGTGTGCGAAATCACCCGCCCCTGCTCCAACGGGAGGGTGAGCCGCCCCAGAAACGAGCCATGGGCCCCGGACTGAATCACCAACGCCCCGCCGGCCTCAAAAGGCTAGTACAGGCGGTTGTGGGAGTGGCTGCTCAGGCACACGTCGATGCCGGGGCAACCTTCGGGCAGGGCCACATCCTGCGGAAAGCCGCAGTGCGAGAGCAGGATAATGACATCGGCACGCTCCTCCGTGCGCAGGCGTGGCCCGGCAGCTCAGCCACGCCGTCGGTGAAGCGCAAGCCGGTGCTGAAATGGGCCGGCATCGTCTTATCGACAATGGGGCAGGCCAGCCCGATGATGCCCACGCGCAGCCCCGCCGTTTCCAGCAGGAGCGTGGCAATGCGGGCGTAGCCGCCGCAGCGGCGGTATTCGAGCCCCGCCGAGCCGAAAAAGGCTTCCTGGTGCAGGTTCAGGTAGCCGTGCACATCATTGAGCTGAAATAGGGTGAGCGTAGTAGCCATAGCATCAAGGGAAAGCGGTGGTGCAGACAGTACATTAGCCGGCCGCCAGCCCATGTGACCGGACCGTGGGCGGCCGCACAGCCGGAGCGGGCCGCGCACAGCTGCGGGCCGGCTGGGCGGCACTGACTGCCACGGGCGGGCAATACATGCGCCGGCGGATAACCAGCGCCGAAAGCACCGTAAGCCCGCCAATAGCCGCCAGCGCCGACGGCAGTCCGAAGGCATCGGCCAGCAGGCCCGTCAGCAGCGCTCCCACGGCGTAGCCCGCGTCGCGCCAGAGGCGGAAGATGCCCACGCTGCGCGCCCGCTGCGGGGCCGGCGCGTATTCGGCCACGGCGGCCAGAAACGTGGGATACACCAGCGCCGTGCCCGCGCCCAGCAGCGCCGCCAGCAGCAGAAATACCGGATAGGAGGGGGCAAACAGCATGGCCAGCAGCACCGCGCCCTGCAGCAGCATGCCCCAGAACAGCAGGTCCTTCTTGCAGAGCCGGTCGGCCAGCGGGCCCGTCAGGAGCTGGCCCAGGCCCCACACGGCCGGGTACACGGCGGCGACGGTGCCAATCTGCGTCAGCGAGAAGCCTTTGCTGGCCAGCAGCAGCGGCAGCAGGCCCCACACCATGCCATCGTTCAGGTTATTCACCAGCCCGGCCTGCGTCACGGACCCCAGGTTGGGGTGGCGCCACGTCACGTCCCAGAACGAGAGGCGGGGCCCCACTGGCCCGGCCGGTGCCTGCGCCGCCTCCAGGGCCACGTGGGCGCGGGTGTCGCGCACCAGCAGGCTGCCCAGCAGGCCCAGCACGGCCAGCACGATACCCAGGTAGAACGGGTAGGGCCGCAGACCGTATTCGGTGGCCAGCCAGCCCGAGGCAAAGGCCGTGGCCGCCACGGCTAGGTAGCCGGCCGACTCGTTCAGGCCCATGGCCAGCCCGCGCTGCTTCGGGCCCGCCAGGTCCATCTTCATCACCACCGTGCTCGACCAGGCCAGGCCCTGGTTCAGGCCCAGCAGCACGTTGGCAAAAATCACCCAGCCCCAGCTGGGGGCCCAGAGCAGCAGCAGCGGCACGGGCAGCCCGAAGAGCCAGCCGATGAGCAGCAGATTTTTGCGCCCCATCTTGTTGGCCCAGGCCCCCGCGTAGTAGTTGGCCCCGGCCTTGGTGAGGCCGAAGACGACGATGAACGCGAGAATGGCCGTACGCGCCACCAGGTGAAACTCCTGCTCAGCCAACCGAGGCAGAATGGTACGCTCCAGCCCCACCATGCCGCCCACGAAGGCATTGACGATAACCAGCAGAGTGAACTGCCAGGCATTTTCGCGCAGGCCAAGCTGGATGGGCATGGGGGGGGAGATTGAATTAGGGAATTGGGATAGGGGAAAAGAACGTCATGCTGAGCGTAGCCGAAGCATCTCTACCGCTTCGTTGAATAGCTCATACGAAGCGGTAGAGATGCTTCGACTGCGCTCAGCATGACCGTTTGAAGGCCTCCCCCCCATACGCTCCGCTTACGGATGCACCAGCACCCAGCCTTCGGTCTGGCGGATAATCAGCTCGCCGTTGCCGGTGGGCACCACGGAAATGTAGGGCAGCATGTCGTCCTTGGTCAGCTTGTAGGCCTTCATCGAATTCGCGCACTGGGCCAGGATGACGCCGGCCTGCTGCAGGGCCAGCACGTCGGCCTCGTAAGGCTGGTCTTTTTTGAACACCACTGTGCCGCCGCTGAACACCACCAGCTCCAGCTCCAGCTTGCCTTTCAGACGTGGGTCATCCAGGGCGTTTTTCATGTTGTGCAGCGTCTGGTTGATGAGCTTGGGGTCGTTGCTATCGAGCTGATACACGGCGCGGTAGTGCTTCCTGGTAGCCGGCGCGCCCTGAAAAATGGCTGCCATCGCTGCCACGGCCGCGTTGGGCGGCGTGAGGACGGGTGCGGGAGACGCAGGGGCCGTTGGAGGGGTGGCGACCGGCGTGGTCTGGGCCTGAGCCATACTCATGGTGGCCAACAGGGCGGCAGTGGCGAGCAGGCGGGAAAAGGAGTTCATCGGCAGGCGGGTAATGGCGTTAGAAATCATAGTTCAGTATCAGGTTCGGCTGGTGCATGTCCACCTTGTTTACCACGTAGCGGGCTTCGCCATAGGTGTCACCCAGCGAGGCTTTATAAAGGTAGAGGAGCTGGCCCCGCAGCCCTTTCGCCCAGCCGCGAAAAGGGTAGCTGAGGGAGGCATTGAGTTGGCTATACGAAGGCATGCCGTACTTATTGAGACGAAAATTCCGGACATCGGGCAGGTAGTAATGGCCGTAGCCGGCCTCCGCCTTCAGGCCTGGCACAGCCGGCACCGCGTAGCTGGCCAGCAGCGCGGCCGCGTCGAGGCCGCCGAAGCCTTCTTCCCGCTCGCGGGGCAGAAAGGTGTAAAACGGCTCACGCCCCCACTCGCGCGGAAACAAAAAGCGCCCGGTGCGGGTGATGCGGGTGTAGTTGGCGCTCAGGCTCCAGGGGCCGCGCTGGTAGCTCAGGCGGGCGCTCAGGGCGTGGGCCTGGCGGCCGGGGGCGCTATAGGCCAGGCGCGGGTCGGCGTTGCCGCCAGTGCCCACCGTGCGCTGGTAGTGGTACTGCCCGCCCAGCGTGAGCTGGCCCGCGCCCACGTCCCGGCCGGTGGTCAGCTCCGTGAACAGGCTGTTGAAGAGATTATCGACGTAGTAGTTCCAGGCCTGCACGCGGGTGCGGGTACCCAGCTGGCGGCTGAGGCCCAGCACGCCCAGCCCCCGGCTGCTCAGGTTGCTGGCGTAGAGGGCGCGCTTACCGGCTTCGTCCACACCGGTAGGGTAGAGGCCGATGGAATTGGCCACCGACGCCCATTCCGAAGTGGAGCGCACGGCCACATGCGTGAGCCAGCCCGCCGTGATGCGGGTATGAGCCAGCTCATTGACTTCCAACCACAGCCCTTGCTCGTAATTTGGGCTCAGGCGGCCATCCTGCGGATTAATCAGGGGCGTGACCAGCAGCTGCCGGCCAAAAGTGGCCACCGACTGCCGCCAGCGGTAGCGCACAAATAGCTCCTCGGGCCGTCCCGTGAGCTGGCGGCGGGCGGGGTCGCTCACATCGAACAAGCCTACTTCGTAGCGACTCACCGCCCCGGTGGTAGCGTCGGGCGTGGCCAGGTCATTGGAAGCCAGGTTCACCCAGAAAAAGCCCCCCGCTCCCACCGAAAACCCATGCAGCGGAGCCGTTTCTAACCGCGCCCCGGCGCCCAGACCGTTGGCGTAGTAGTCGGGCAGGTCGCCTTGATTATGGGTGGCCATGAAGTAGTTGCGTACCCGGCCGTGCCACTGCCCCCGCCCGAAGGCTTCGGCCAGCGTGCGGGCAGGCAGCGAGTCGGATTCGGTGGGGCCGGTGTAGGGCGGCAGCACCGGCCGGCCGGTGGTAGGCAGGGTAGGCGCGGGCTCGGCCTGTTGCGCCCGCGCGGCGAGGGGAGCCAGCAGCAGGGCAGCCACGCCGAGACGCAGGAGGAAATTCATTCGCGGGAATTAGTTGGCTTTGCCGGGATGGGCGGCCTCAATGGGCTGCCACGGTCCGTATTTGTGCTGCCGCGCCGAAAACGCATCGGCGTAGGGACCAAAGGGGTGGTCCACCGGTTTTTTGTGGATGTCGGGCCAGTCGTGGGACGCGCGCAGATGGGGGCGGGGCTGCGAGTTCACGAAGGCTGCCACGTCCCAGGCCTGCTTGTTGGTGAGCTGCGGGTGGTCGAAGGTGGCACCGTAGGGCATGGCCGCCTTCACGTATTTGGCGAAGTTGGTGACCCGAAACAGGCCCGCGCCATCGTTATAGCTGTGCGCCCCCCACAGCGGCGGATATTGGTATCCGCGGCCATTGGCCAGCGGCTGGCCCTGGCCTGCTGGCCCGTGGCAGCTCTGGCACTTGCTGGCGAACACGGCTTTACCAATGATGGGGTCGGCGGCGCGGTCGAGGTAGGCCAGCTTCACGAAGCCCGTGCCGTACACTTTTTTGCCTTTCGGAATACCCTGGCCCAGCCACTTGATGTAGGCCACCATGGCGCGCATCTCGCGGCTGCTGTCGGCCAGCGCCCGCCCGTTGAGGCTGCGCACCATACAGTCATTCACGCGCTTCTCGATGCCTTCCACCTGGCCCGAACGGGCCCGCAGCTTGGGATAGGTGGCGGCCACGGCCAGGTAATTGTTGGCGAAGCCCTGGGTGCCGGCCTGCAGGTGGCAGTTCTGGCAGTTCATGCCGTTGCTCAGGTGCAGGACGGAGCCCTGCGGCCCCAGGTACTGCGCCGTATTGGCAATCAGCTCGCGGCCGTAGCGAATCCGGCGCCCGGCGGCCGTGCGCGGCAGCAGGGCCGTGTCGGGGGCCGGGGTGGCGGGACGGTGGTAGCTGCCAGCTGGGGGCGGGCCCTGCGTGGCTTCGTCCTCCACCACGACGGGGGTAGACGTGGCCGGCGGCCCATAGATATGGGTGAGCACCACCACGAAGACCAGCACCACGGCCGCCGTCAGCAGCATCAGCAGGCGCACCAGGTGGGGCAGCTGTTGCACCCGTTCTTCCGAGGGTTTCATGGTAAGGTCAGTTTAAGGGGAGGATGCGTTAGTAGGGGAGCTTTTCGCGCAGGGCGCTATAGGTCCAGGTGCCGGCCAGGGCCGCCACAATCATCACGGCCGCCGCGCCCACGCCGCTGCCCAGCTGGGCGAACAGCGGGCCGGGGCAGGCCCCGGTGATGGCCCAGCCCAGGCCGAAGATGAAGCCGCCAATCCAGATGCCATGATTGAATTTCTTGTCGGTCAGCGTAATGGGCTCGCCACTGATGGTTTTCAGCCGGTTGCGCTTGATGAGCTGAATCGAAACCATGCCCACCACAATGGCCGAGCCAATGACGCCGTACATGTGGAAGGCCTGGAAGCGGAACATCTCCTGAATCCGGAACCAGCTGATGACTTCGCTTTTGGTGAGGATGATGCCGAACAAGGTGCCCAGCACCAAGTATTTGAAATATTTCATATCGAGTAAGTGGGTTCAGTGGATGGGGCAGGAAGGGCGGGGCATTGGGCCAGCAGGCGCACTACCTGGGCCGGGCCGGCGTGGAAGCTGCCTTCGCGCAGCACCACCGTGGCTTCGTGGTTTTTCAGCAGCGTCAGGCCGGCGAAATCGGCGGCCAGCTGGGTGGGCTCGTAGAGCAGCTCCGCCTCGCGCGGGCCGCCCGAACTCAGCCCCAGCTGCCGGGGATTGAAGGCCTCCAGCAGCAGGTGCCCGCCGGGGGCCAGGCTGGCGGCGGCGGCGGCGTGCACGGCCTGGCGGTCGTCGGGAGGAAAATGGGCGTAAATCAGCCCGATGGCGTCATAGTAGCCGGGGCGCTGCCAGGCCAGGTCGGTCAGGTCGGCTACCTGGTAGTCGAGGCGCACGCCCTGGCGGGCGGCCAGGCGCTGGGCTTTGGCCCGGGCCTCGTCGCTGAAGTCCACGGCCGTGACCTGCCAGCCCTGGCGGGCGGCGTACACAGCGTTGCGGCCTTCCCCTTCGGCCAGCAGCAGCAGGCGGCCGGGCGGCAGCGCGTCGAGCTGCCGGCGGAAATAGGCGTTGGGCTCGGTGCCGTAGGCGTAGGCTTCGGCTTCGTAGCGGGCATCCCAGAAATCAGCGGCGTGCGTCATGGTCGGCAGTTAAAACAGCATCGGGTAAACCACCCAGGTCATCAGCAGGCCGCCGGCGAAGAAGCCGATAACGGCCACCAGCGACACCCACTGCAGGTTGGAGAGGCCCGAAATGGCGTGGCCCGAAGTGCAGCCCCCGGCATAGCGCGTGCCGAAGCCCACCAGAAAGCCACCCAGCACCAGGAAAAACCAGCCTTTCCAGTTGGCCAGGTTATCGAGCGAAAAAAGCTCCCTGGGCAGCAGGCCCGAAAAGTCGGTCAGGTGCAACTGGGTTTTGAGGTCATGGATGGTTTCGGGCGAGATGCCCACCACGTCGGGGTGGCCCATCACCTGGTAGCCGATAAAGCCACCCAGGGCCACGCCCAGCACGAATACCAGGTTCCAGATTTCGGCCCGCCAGTTATAGGTCAGAAAGGGAATGCCGGCCGGCACGCAGGCCGCGCACACGTGGCGCAGCGATGAGCTGATGCCCAGGGCCTTGTTGCCCACGAGCAGCAGGGCCGGCACCGTCAGGCCAATCAGGGGCCCGGCCACGTACCAGGGCCAGGGCTTTTGAAGAAATTCAAGCATGAGTTTCAGAAAAGAAAAAGAAGCGTCCGGCCCGGACTGGAGCCGGACGCTCGGAAAAATAAATGAGGGACGACTATTTGGTCGTTAGTGACTCGGGCCAGTCGAGTATCCCGCCCATCATGTTGCTGACGTGCGCAAAACCGGCCTGCGTAAGCTGCCCGGCCGCGCTGGCCGAGCGGGCCCCGCTGCGGCAATACACGTAGGTAGGCGCGTCTTTATCGAGGCTAGCGATGCGCTGGGCAAAGTCGGGCGCGGTTACTTCGATGTTCACCGCCTCGGGCAAGTGGCCCTGGGCAAACTCCTCGGGGCGGCGCACATCCACGAGCACCGCGCCGGGCTGGCGCAGGCCCTCGGCGAACTTTGCGGGGGTGAGGTTGTGGAAGGCGGAGTCAGCGGATTTATTGAAACCAAACATGGCGTGGGATGGGGAAGTATGATGGAGGGAAATTGACCGTCATGCTAAGCATGTGGCGTATCAAGCCAGTGTGCGCAAGCCGAAGTCGAAGCATCTCTACCGCAGTGGTAATCCTATCGGTTGATTAGCAGCGCAACGAAGCGGTAGAGATGCTTCGACAAGCTCAGCATGACGGTCTGCAGTAGCACAAGCTAGACCTAGTGGGCGGCGTCAGCCTTTTGGAAGGACTTCACGGCCTCACCCAAATCCAGCACTTCGGTGCCGGGCAGGGCGGGGGCCACAATGCTGCTGCCCACCGCCGAGCGGTAGCCGCCGGCGCAATGCACCACCACGGGCTTGCCGGCCGGAATCTCGCCCACCCGCTCGCGCAGTTCGGGCAGCGGCAGGTTGATGGCGCCGGCGAACAGCGGCTCCGCTTTCACCTCCGAGGCGTTGCGGATGTCCACGATGGTGTAGTTCTCGGGGTGCTTGCGGAAGGCCTCCACGTCCATTTCGGGCATGGTTTCTTTGGTGGAAGGCGTGCCCACCAGTGCGCCCTTAATCAGGGGCTCGTAGCCAATTTTGGCTGTTTTCTGAATCAAATCCGTCAGCGTGGCCTCGTCGGCGGCCAGCAGGTAAAATGGCTCGGTCGCCCCCACAACAGAACCCAGCCAGGTTTCGAATTTACCCCCCTGCTGAATGTTGATGGCGCCGGCCGCGTGGCCCTGCTTAAACTCGGCTTCGGGCCGCGTATCCACCACCACTACGCCGGGGGCTAAAGCAGCGCCAGCGGCCAGGCGGGGCACTTTGGCCAAGCTGGGGGCGTAGGCTGGGGCACCGGCCTTGTTCAGGCCCACGTTGTAGCCGAAGTACTTGGGGATGAAGGGCTGGTCGGCCAGCAGCTCCTTCACGAAGGCTTCTTCCGACTGCGGGCGCAGGGCGTAGTTGCCCGCTTTTTCGGCCCCGATGGTGCTGCTGTTGGCCGAGTTGGTAGCCTTGCTGCACAGCGAGCCCGCGCCGTGGGCGGGGTACACCAGTACGTCGTCGGCCAGGGTCATCAGCTTCTCGCGGGTGCTGTGGTATAGCTGCTTGGCCAACTCCTCGCGCTTGGCGGTCAGGTTGCCGGCCTTCTCGCGCAGGTCGGGCCGGCCCACGTCGCCGATGAGCAGCGTGTCGCCCGTGAACACGGCCACGTCCTGGCCCTCGCGGCTGAGCACGGTGCTCACCGAGTCGGGCGAGTGGCCGGGTGTGTTCAGGGCGCGGAAGGTGAGCTTGCCCACCGTGAACGAGTCGCCCTCGTCAAAGGCTTCGTGGGCATATTCAGCCCCCAGCAGCTTGCTGACGCGGATGACCGCGCCGGTTTTCTGCGCGATTTCGAGGTGGCTGCTCACGAAGTCGGCGTGGGGGTGGGTTTCCAGCACGCACACGATTTTGGCGTCGTGCTGTTGGGCGAAATCGTAGTAAGGCTGCGGGTCGCGGGCGGGGTCCACCAGCACGATTTCGCGGGCGCACTCGCTCAGAATGGCGTAGGAATAATGGGCCAGGCCCTTGTCTTCAAATTGCTCGATTTTCATGGTATTGGACGAGAAAACAGGTGAGAGAATGCGGGAAACAGAATGTTAGGCGTGATGGAAAAGCAGCTCCTTGGTAAGGATAAACGTGCCCATGGCCAGCGTGAACCAGCCAAAAGCCGGCTTGAGCCTGGCACCCGGAATAAAGCGGGCCAGGTAGGTGCCCAGCACGATGCCCCCGAGCGCAAAGGCCAGAAAGCCCAGGATGAAAGGCCACGCAATGGGGGTGCCCGCGCTCAAATCGCCGGTAAAGCCGATGAGCGAGTTCAGGGCAATGATGGCCAGGGAGGTGCCCACGGCCAGCTTCATGGGCAGGCGCGCGCCCAGCACCAGGGCCGGAATGATAAGGAACCCTCCCCCTGCGCCCACGAAGCCCGTGAGCAGGCCCACCACCAGGCCAATGCCCAGAATGAGCGGGTAGTTGAAGGGGTGCTTCTGGTGCAGCTCCCCATCCAGCACTTCTTCGGCCTGCTTGCTGCGAATCATGGACACGGCCGCCCCCACCATGAGCACGGCGAAGGCCACCAGCACCAGCAAATCTTTGGTAAAGACGATGCTGCCCACCGTAAACAGCTCGTGCGGAATGGCCGGCATCAGCACCTTGCGCACCAGGAACACCGCCGCCAGCGAGGGAATCAGAAAAACCACGGCCGTTTTCAACGACACCAGCCCCTTGCGGAAATAGCCCGTAGCGCCCACCACCGAGGTGCTGCCCACCACAAACAGGGAGTAGGCCGTGCTCAGTACCGGGCTCACCCCCATCAGATACACCAGCACGGGCACCGTGAGAATGGAGCCCCCGCCGCCCATGATGCCGAGCGAGAGGCCGATGAAAATGGCAGCGAAGTAACCGAGGTAGTGAAGCATAAGCAGTTAACGTATGAAATTATGACGGGTTGTTCATGTATTAGGGCAAAAAAAGCGCCGGGTCCTTACAGGAAGGTGCAGCCGGCCAGGCACTGAATCACATCAATCACCTCCCGCATTTTCAGCGAGTAAAAGATGTTTTTGCCCTCGCGGGTGCTGCTCAGAATACCCTTGAGCTTCATGCCCGAGAGGTGATGGGAGAGCAGGCTTTGCTCCACGTTCAGTTTCTCACTGATTTCCGTCACCGACAGGCTTTCCTGCGCGGCCAGCAGCTGCACGATAGCAATACGAGTGGGGTGGGCCGTGGTCTTGAGAATGAAGGCCACTTTTTCCATCTTCTCGATGGAGAGACCCATGTCAACGGCAACGGGAGAAACGGGGAGTGTCATGAGGAGTACAAATGTATGAACAACTTATCATACGTACAACCGTAAGCCCCCTATAAGTTCACGGAGTTTCGGTATTTCCTCCTAATCCTGCACTTTTAGCCAGCATGAAAACAGCTCCGCATCTTCTCAAAAAAGCCCGCGTGGGTTTGTCCGCCGTTGTTGTGCTGGGTGCGAGCTTATTGCTGGCGGCCTGCAACTCGGCCCCGCAACAGCAGGAAAAGGCCGCGCCCGCCGCGCCCGGGGCCGTCAGCGGCACCTTCACTATTCTGCACACCAACGATATCCACGGCCGGCACCGGCCCTTTGCCGTGGCACCCGGCAATGCCACGTCGCAGACCGGCGACCCGGGCCGGCCGCCCAGCTCGTTTGAGCACGCGGGCACCGTGGGCGGCTTCGCCCACCTGGCCACCGCCGTGGCGCGGGTGCGGCAGCAGCGCGGAGCGGCCAACGTGCTGCTGCTCGACGGCGGCGACACGTTCGGCGACGACCTGCTGGCCAACCAGACCAAAGGCGCCGCCAACATCCGCCTGATGAACGCACTGGGCTACCAGTTCATGGCGCTCGGCAACCACGATTACGACTACGGCAGCGCCCGCACCCGCGAGCTGCAGCAGCTGGCCCACTTCCCGATGCGCGGGGCCAACGTGACCGACAAGGCCACCGGCCAGCCCTTCCTCGGCGACCCGACCCAGGTGTTCACCCTGGACGGGGTGCGCGTAGGGATATTGGCCCTGACCTACCACAACACGGGCCTCACCGGCAACCCCAAAAACACCAGGGAGCTAACCTTTAGCAGTGGCCTGGAGGCCACCCGCCGCTACCTGCCGGGCCTGCGCGCCCGCGCCGACGTGGTGGTCGTGCTCTCGCATCAGGGCACGAAGGTGGATGAGCGGCTGGCCCGTGAGGTGCCGGGCATCGACCTGATTGTGGGGGCCCATTCGCACGACCTGATTACGCCGCCCCGGCAGGTGGCCGGCGTGTGGGTGGTGCAGGCCCTGTCCGATGCCGCCGTGCTTGGCCAGCTCACCGTGCAGGTGCAGAACGGCCGCCTGACCAAAGTGGAAGGCATCGCGCCCCCGCTCTGGACCGATCAGTACCCCGCCGACCCGGCCGTGGCCGCGCTCGTCGATTCGCTGCGCGCCCCTTACCGGGCGCAGCTGGAAGAAGTGCTGGCTACCGCCACCGGCCGCATCGGCCGGCAGTACAAGTCGGCCAGCCCCTTCGACCAGCTGGCCGGCGAGCTGCTGCGCGAAGCCACGGGGGCCGAAGTCGCCTTGCTGCCCGGCGTGGGCTACGGCATATCGGGGTTCTCGTTACAACGGGGCGAAAAATTACGATAAGGCACAAACCATTGTTTATCAATGGGGTCCGCTGTCATCTCATCAAACGTTCGTTTTAGGAGGCGAACGGAGGCGAGGCCGGAAGGCCA
>NZ_BAABDI010000042.1:0-33394 GCF_039539545.1 Hymenobacter antarcticus
GTTTGTGGCGAAAGTTTTTATTCTGCCGCCGGAAGTCCGGCACGTCGGCTAAGTGGGTGAGTAACGACATCGAACCAAGGGGGTAAGCCGCAAATTTACCCTTGCGCACATAGTGCGGTTAGTCTGAGGCAGGAAATCATTTTTTTGCTGAATAAATAATTTATCTGTATACTTGCATTCGCTAAGACCAAAAGCGCCCGCTATGTTCCTGTTCAATAACAGCATCCTTTTCAATAACTCGAATAATAATTTATTCCGGGAAAGGGAGGCTATTATTCAAAAAAGGAAATAACGACCATTATTTCAATTTGAAAAGCCTTCCGTAACCGGAAGGCTTTTTTTTTGCCTTCCCCGCCTCATCGGCACCAACTCGGACCTCAAAAAAAACTCCTCAGCCGGGAGGTGGCTCCCTATTGCCCAATCCGCCGCATTGCTCATTTCAAACCCAACTTTTTTTCACTCCAACCCCCATATCAACCCATGGAAACTGCCCAAACCCCCATTGCCCGGCCCGTAGCGGCTGGCCTGCTCGAAACCGAAGAGGCCATTACGTTCGTAAAGGAAACCTTCGCCAATGAGCTGGTGCGCCGGCTGCACCTCGCCAAAATCTCCGCCCCCATGGTGGTGCTGGATGGCACGGGCATCAACGACGATTTGAACGGGGTGGAGCGGCCCGTGGGCTTCCCCATCAAGGCCCTGGATGAGCAGCGGGCCGTGGTGGTGCATTCGCTGGCCAAGTGGAAGCGGCTGCGCCTGCGCGAGCTGGGCATCGCGCCCGGCCGGGGCCTGCTCACCGATATGCGCGCCCTGCGCCCCGACGAGGACTACAGCCCCATCCACTCCATTTACGTGGACCAGTGGGACTGGGAAAAGCACATGCTGCCCGAGCAGCGCACCATTCCCTTCCTGAAAACCACGGTTGAAACCATTTATGAGGTGCTGAAAACCACCGAACAGCTGGTGAGTGAGCAATTTGGCATTGAGCCGATTTTGCCGCCCGGCATCACCTTTATCTATGCCGAAGACTTGCTGCGGCGCTACCCCGACCTCACGCCCAAACAGCGGGAGCACGAGGCCGCCCGCGAGTACGGCGCGGTATTCCTCATGGGCATTGGCGGCGAGCTGAGCCACGGCGAAATCCACGACGGCCGCGCCCCCGACTACGACGACTGGAGCACCCCGAACGAAGCCGGCCACCGCGGCCTGAACGGCGACATCCTGCTCTGGAACCCGGTGCTGGAAACCTCGTTTGAGGTGTCGTCAATGGGTATTCGGGTGGATAAGATGGCCCTGAGCCGGCAGCTGGAGCTGCGCGGCTGCCCCGAGCGCCAGCAGCTGCAGTTCCACCGGATGCTGCTGGCCGATGAGCTGCCGCAGAGCATTGGCGGTGGCATTGGGCAGTCGCGGGTGTGCATGTTTTTGCTGCGCAAGGCCCACATCGGGGAGGTGCAGGTCAGCATCTGGCCCGAAGCGGTGCGCCGCGAGCTGGCGGCATCCGGCGTAGAGCTGCTGTAGCAGCCAGCCAGTCCAGACAAATGAAAAGAGGGATTGAATGGCCGGACAGGCTGTTCAATCCCTCTTTTCATGGGGCGCGGCGGGCTACCGTGGTGGCTATGGCCGGCGCATTTTGGGCCGGCGTGCAATAGCGCATGCGTCTCCCACGTTTTTTAACTGGCGGCGAAACTGTATTTTCGGGCCTCTCCGCGCTTGGCTTATGCAGAACTACTACCGCGTTTTGGGAATTGCGGCCACGGCCACGGCCTTGCAGGTTGAGCAGGGCTACGTGCGCCAGCGCACCCGCCTCAAGCGCCTGGCCGCCCACGACCCGGCCATGAAATCCCGGCTGGCCGAAGTGGAAGCCGGCTACGGCATTCTGGGCAACCCACGGCGGCGGCTGGCCTACGATGTGCTCCTGGCCCGGGAGCCGGCCCTGGCGCCCGCCCGGCCGCACCCCGATGAGCGAATAATCCGCTACGCCCAGGTGGCCCGCAGCCTCAACGCGGCCCTGCTGGCTTGCGTGCTGCTGCTGGCCCTCGACTGGGTGCTGCCGGCGCGCAAATACGCCCGCGAGACCGTGCGCAGCCGCTTTCCGGTGTCGGTGTCGTCCTCGCTTTCCGACCCGCAGCTGGCCTACCGGGTGCGCACCGAGCACACCACGTTCCGGCTGCCCAGCGCCATTGGGTACCGCGTGCGGGAGGTGGGCCAGCCAATTACGGTGTGGAAAACCCCACTGCTGGGTGTGGTGCAGCGCATCAGCGCCCCGAGCTCGCCCGATGGCGCAGCCCCGTTTCAGCCCTACGGCGGCACTATCTACGGCACGTTTGCGCTGCTGCCGCTGCTGCTGGGGGCGGTAGCGGCAGTGGGCCTGTGGCCCGGCCGGCCGCCCGAAGTGGTGGTGAACACCGCCAGCGTGAGCGCCCTGCTTGCCGTGCTGACGCTGATTGTGCTGCTGTGGTTCTGACGCCGCGGCTTTAGGCGGCCCGCCCGGCGGCCTGGGCCAGCAGCGCGGGCAGCGCTTGCACCAGCCGCATGCGCTTGCCCGCCGTGGCGGCCCCGCAGATGCCCGCCACCGCCATGCAAGCCAGGAAAAAGCTGGCCACGTTGCGGTGCCAGTCGGGGTTTGAAATCAGCAGGTGCATAGCGGCGCGGAAAGCCCCGGGGCACCCGCTCCTTGCTAGTGCTGCACCGTGAGCAGGCGCGTGGTAGTGGCCCGGGCCGATACCAGCCGTAGCACGTAGAGGCCGTCGGGCAGGGCGGTGGTTTCAAACGCTGTTTCGGCCCGTTCAGCAGTGGGCTCGATGGTGCGCCGGGCCACGATGTGACCCTGGGTATTGTAGAGCACGGCCTGTTGAACTTCGTCGGTACCCGCGAGGCGCACCGTAAACTGCTGCCGGGCGGGGATGGGGAAAATGCTGATTTCGGCCGCCATGCTATTCTCCTGGTTGGTTGCCTTCTGGCCGGGCCGGCGGCCAAATCTTCCGAAGTAGCCTTTTGTACTGGTGGTGCTGAGGGCAATGGGGCCGAAGCCGCAGCTGCCCGTAAACACCCCCGTCGAGTACACGTTATTCTGGTCGTCGATGGCCAGCTGGCCGCAGGAGCTGGTGCCCGTGCCGCCCACCAGCTCGGTGCGCTGAATGCGGCCATTGGGGTTGATGTTGGCCATAAACGACTGGTTGGTGCCCTGCGCGGTGTAGTTCAGCATGCCCGCGGCAAAAACCTTCCCCGAGCTCTGGTCCACGGCCAGGCTGCTCACCACGTCATAGTCGTGGCCGCCCAGGGCCACGGCCCAGTCCACGCCGCCATTCTTATCGTAGCGGGCCACGTAGCCGTCGGCATCGCCGGCGCTGGTGAGGGCGATGCGGCCCAGCGAAACCGTGCCCGAAAACGTGCCGCCGCTGTAGATATCCCCCGCTCTATCCAGGGCCAGGGCCTGGCCGCCGCCATCGCCGGGCGTGGAGCGGGCCCAGCGCAGCTGCCCCTGGCTGGTATCGAAGCGGGCCAGGTAGTCGGTGTCAACGGGGAGGGGCAGCGAGATGCCGTCGAGCGAAAAGCCGCTGTAGCTGTGGCCGCTGAGGTAGCAATTGCCGGCCCCATCCACGGCCACGCCGCCGGCCTGGCTGCTGCCAAAGGAAGTGCTGAGGTGGGTGAGCACCCGCGCCCAGCGCAGGCGGCCCAGCTGGTCGTAGCTGGCCAGGAAGCCATCGCGCGAGTGCGCTCCCAGCGCCAGGGTGCCAAACCGGATGTTATCGCCGCTCACCGTGCCGCCGATGTAGCTGTTGCCAGCGTTGTCCACGGCCACGGCCGTGCCCTGGCAGAAGCGGTAGGCTCCGGTGGCGCTGCCATCGGCCTGCCGCACCCAGCTCACGCTGCCGCCGGGGTTGCACTTGAGCAGGAAAATGGTGCCGCCCGCCGGCGTGGCCAGCAGAGAAGTCGTCTGTTGGCCGTTGTTATAA
This sequence comes from Hymenobacter antarcticus, assembly GCF_039539545.1. Classification (NCBI taxonomy): domain Bacteria; kingdom Pseudomonadati; phylum Bacteroidota; class Cytophagia; order Cytophagales; family Hymenobacteraceae; genus Hymenobacter; species Hymenobacter antarcticus. Next base: position 3,954 of record NZ_BAABDI010000042.1, read on the forward strand.
GTCAGCGTCCCCGAAAAGCTGCCTGTGACGTAGGTATTGCCGGCCCCATCCACGGCAATGCTGCGGGGCAACACATCGGTGGCGCCTTCCAGCTTCGTGACGCGCAGCACCTGGCCGCCGGGGCTCATTTTGGCCAGGTAGAGGCAGGGCCCCGCTTGGGCGCTGCTGAGCTGCGTGCCGCCCAGCTGCAGCGAGCCCGTGAAGCGACCCGTAACGTAGGCGTTGCCATCGGAGTCGGTGGCCACGTCCATCACCCCATTCAAATCGCTGAGGGGGAACACATAATTCCAGGTGGCGGGCTGCGCGTAGGTAGTGAAACCAAGGAGCAAAAACAGGGAAAGGAGCAGCTGTCTCATAATCATAGCATCAAGTGGTGGAGGATAGATAAGGACGGCCAGGGGCCATTTTAATGGTTGCCAGGAAGGTGATTCGGGAAGTGTGTCGCAACCTTAATCTGACTCCGCCCGCCCGGCGCGGGTACAATTCCCAACTGAATTTAAGACTTTATTATTAATAATATAAATAGTAAGATGTTTAATGATAAAATAATTCGTTTTAGCACCCTGAGTAGCGGCTGGGGAGTTTGGGCCACGAAAAAGGCCCGCCGGGTGGGGCGGGCCTGGGTTTTAGGCGGGGCTTAGCGCAGTTTCGGGAGGAAATTTTGCAGCACTTGTTGCTGCTGTTCCGGAGCCAGGGGGCGCAGGGCGTCAAGTTCAGCTTTAAAATGGTCGAGGGCGGCGAAGAAGGGCATGGTGAAGCATTATGCTTTGGTTAAGGTCCTCCGGGCAATTGTAACAGAAACAGGTTCGCCGCCTTGCCGGAATTGGGCCGCTAGGGTACCGAAATAGCTAGCTAAAAACAAATACTCACCAGTTAAAACGCGGAACTGGTAAAGGCCCGGCAAGCTTCCGGAATCCAACAAAATATACTCGCTATTCGGAATCTGTATCCAAGGACCGTAATTCTTAATCCGAATAAAAGAGTCGTTGTAGGCAATATGGCGGATTTTCAGAGAGAATAGTAGCACAAACAGCAACCACACTACAAAACTGAAAAGGGCTACCACTCCATGTAGCTCCAAAGGCCAATGCTGGGTAAGCATCAAGACCATATAAATGCCCAAGCCGAGCAACGTAACTATTGGGATAAGCAGCTTGTAGGCGAGGGTTAAGCGACTAGAAAGATAGGTGAATGACATAAGAACTACTCCCCCAGCTTCCCCAGAATCTCCAGCGCGGCCGTGGCGATGACCGTGCCCGGGCCGTACACGCCGGCCACGCCGGCATCGAAGAGGAATTGGTAGTCCTGGGCGGGAATTACGCCGCCGGCGATGACTAGGATATCCTCGCGGCCGAGCTGCCTGAGCTCTGTGAGGAGCTGGGGGAGCAGGGTTTTGTGGCCGGCGGCGAGGCTGCTCACGCCCACCACGTGCACGTCGTTGTCGGCGGCCTGGCGGGCTACCTCGGCCGGCGTTTGGAAGAGGGGGGCGATGTCGACGTCGAAGCCCACGTCGGCGAAGCTGGTGGCTATGATTTTCGCGCCGCGGTCGTGGCCGTCCTGGCCCATTTTGGCCACCAGCATGCGGGGGCGGCGGCCTTCGCGGGCGGCGAATTCTTCGGCAGCGGCACGGGCCTGTTCGAAGGCTACGTTGTGGCTCATCTCCTGCGAGTACACGCCCGAAACGGTGCGCGTGGTGGCCTGGTGCCGGCCGTACTGGGCTTCGAGGGCGTCGGAGATTTCACCGAGCGTGGCGCGGGCGCGGGCGGCGGTGATGGCTAAAGCCAGTAAGTTAAAAGTTAAAAGTTGAGAGTTAAAAGGGGAAGAGCCCGTACCCGTGGCAGATTTTAACTCTTCACTTTTAACTTTTAACTCATCGAGTTTCAGCTCCTCAACCCTGATACCCGCCGCCTCAGTGAGGGCGGCCAGGGCTACTTTCACGGCCGTGGTATCGCGGCTGGCGCGGATGGTTTTCAGCCGGGCAATCTGGCTTTCGCGCACCGCGTCGTTGTCGATATCGAGGACTTCAACCTCGGTTTTCTCGGTGGTCTGGTACTTGTTCACGCCCACGATAATTTCCTTGCCCGAGTCGATGCGGGCCTGCTTGCGGGCGGCGGCTTCCTCAATGCGCAGCTTGGGCAGGCCGGTTTCGATGGCCTTGGCCATGCCGCCCAACTCCTCCACTTCCTGAATGAGGGCCCAGGCCTTATCGGCCAGCTCGTGGGTGAGGGTTTCCACGTAGTAGGAGCCGCCCCAAGGGTCGACCACTTTGGTCACGTCGGTTTCGTGCTGGAGGTAGAGCTGGGTGTTGCGGGCAATGCGGGCGGAGAAATCGGTGGGCAGCGCGATGGCTTCGTCCAGGGCGTTGGTGTGCAGGCTCTGGGTGCCGCCGAGCACGGCGGCCAGCGCCTCAATGGCGGTGCGGGCCACGTTGTTGTAGGGGTCCTGCTCGGTGAGGGAGTAGCCGGATGTCTGGCAATGCGTGCGCAGGGCCAGGCTTTTGGGGTTGGTGGGCTCGAACTGCCGCATGAGCTTGGCCCACAGCAGGCGGCCGGCGCGCAGCTTGGCAATCTCCATGAAGTGGTTCATGCCGATGGCCCAGAAGAAGGACAGGCGCGGGGCGAATTCGTCAATCTTCATGCCCGCCGCGAGGCCGGCGCGCACGTATTCCAAGCCGTCGGCCAGGGTGTAGGCCAGCTCCAAATCGGCGGTGGCACCGGCCTCCTGCATGTGGTAGCCCGAGATGGAAATCGAGTTGAACTTGGGCATGAGCGCCGCCGTGTAGCTGAAAATGTCGGCGATGATGCGCATGCTCGGCGCGGGCGGGTAGATGTAAGTGTTGCGCACCATGAACTCCTTCAGAATGTCGTTCTGAATGGTGCCGGCCAGCTTCTCCGGGCTCACGCCCTGCTCCTCGGCCGCCACGATGTAGAAGGCCAGCACGGGCAGCACGGCCCCGTTCATGGTCATGGATACCGACATTTGGTCGAGTGGAATCTGGTCGAAGAGGATTTTCATGTCCTCCACCGAGTCGATGGCCACGCCGGCCTTGCCCACGTCGCCCTGCACCCGCGGGTGGTCCGAATCGTAGCCCCGGTGGGTGGCCAAATCAAAGGCCACGCTCAGCCCCTTCTGCCCGCCGGCTAGGTTGCGGCGATAAAAAGCATTGCTGGCCTCGGCCGTCGAGAAGCCCGCGTACTGCCGGATGGTCCACGGATTCTGCACGTACATGCTGGCATACGGCCCGCGCAGGTACGGTGCCTGCCCCGCGCCGAAGCCCAGGTGGTCGAGGCCGTCCACATCGTCGGCCGTGTATACTTTCTTAATTACGATACCCTCGGGCGTGGGCGCGGCAGCCGTTTCCGGAGCTACGGCAGCGGCCGGAGCAGGAGCGGCGTTGTAGGGAATCGAGGAGAAATCGGGCTTCATAAATTAGTTAAAAGTTAAAAGTTGAGAGTTAAAAGTTGATTGAGCGAAACGGACAGCTACGGGAGCTGTTAACTCTCAACTTTTAACTTTTAACTCAACGCTTACCGTCCTTGCAAACGGGCCAGCACCTGCTCGGTGGTGTAGCCCTGCACCTTCATTTCCTTGAAGCCAAACACCCGCACGGCTTCCTGCATGGTAGCCAGGTCGGAGCTGAGCAGGGCGGGGGGGATGAATACGTGCTTCTCGTTCGGAATCAAATAGATGAAGCGGGCGAAGCGCTGAAATTGTTCCGGTGTGGCGTACATCAGCGTCGCTTCCTCGGCCGAGGAGTAGAGCAGCGACAGCGTGCCCGGCGGGTGGCTGGCCGCCAGCTCGGGCCGCTCGTGCTCCTGCAGCATCTGCACGAAGGATTCGAGAATCACCTGGTTGGTGTTGGACCCGAGGAGCACCACGGCGGCGCGCTTGCTCTTGCGCTCGCGGCGTTCGAAGTGCAGGGCCGTGGCCAGGCGCAGCACTTCGGTGGGGTAGGCGGCCCGGGTCACATCGAATGAGGCCGAGCGCAGCAGCTTTTTGGGGTGGAAGGAGAACTGCTCGTTGCGGTCCTGAAAGCGGTTGGTGCCCACTACCACCTGCTGGCCGCTGGCAATGCGCCGGAACGTTTCGGTGGCCACGGTCTTAATTTCGTCCAGCAGCTGGCCGCGCACCTGGGGCAGCCCCCCGGCTTCCTCCATGCGCTGAAACAGCTGCCAGGCCTCCCGGGCCAGCTGGTCGGTGAGGGTTTCGATGAAGTAGGAGCCTGCGGCGGGGTCCTGCACCCGGCCCAGGCCGGCTTCCTCGCGCAGCAGCACCGAGAGGTTGCGCGCCAGTCGGCTCGAAAACTCGTTGGCCTCCGCAAACAAGTAGTCAAACGGCGCGACCGACAGCGAATCGGCCCCGCCCAGCACGGCACTCATGGCCTCGGTAGTGTGGCGCAGCAGGTTGTTGTGCGGGGCCAGCGTAGTCTGCGTCCACGACGAGGTGAGGGTGTGAATGCGCAGCCGCTCGTTGAGCTCAGCCGGTAGCCCAAAACTATGCAGCAGCGTGGCCCACAGCCGGCGCAGGGCCCGCAGCTTGGCTATCTCCAGGAAGTAGCCGGGCATCACGGCCATGTGCAGGTGCAGGGCCGCAGCCACCTGGGCAGTGCTCACTTCCGCGTTGGGCAGCTCGGCCAGCAGGGCGGCAGCGGTGTTCAGGCTGAAAGCAATTTGCTGGGTAGCGGTGGCCCCACGGTTGCCAAAAAAGGCCCCGTTCACGGCCAGCGCGCGGAAATCGGGCATGCCCGTAGTCAGGCTCACGCAGCGCCGCAGGGCCACGCGGTAGTCCGCAAGCTCGCCTCCCTCGGGCACGGGGCCGGGGGCAAAGCGCAGGAAGCCGCGCAGGGCCGTGCCGGGGTTATTCTCTACCAGTTGGCTCAGCAGCGTATCAGGGGCTTCCGTCACGGTATAGCCCACAAAGGTGCGGGCCAGGGGCAGCAGCTCGGCCAGGTAGTACACGGCAAACGTCGCGGCATCGCTGATGTTGAAGTGAATGCCATCGGCCCCCAGCGCCAGGGCGGTAGCGGCCAGCTCAATCTGCTCGCGGCCGTCGGCGTCGGCGGGCACGTTGAGCGTGGGCACGTTCAGCCAGGGCGTGATGGGGTGGGGCTGGGGTGCCGGTGGGCCACCCAGCGCCGCCAGGGCTTCGCGATGATAAAAGGGCTCCAGGGCGAAGCCATCGGGCAGGGGCCAGCGCAGGGTGGCGGGGTCCTGGCCCTTCAGGTCGCGGGCCAGGCGGGCCTGCCACTCGGCCGTGGTCACCGCCGGAAACTCAGCAAAGGAAACGGACGAAGCCGCTGTAACATCGGACATAAATTCTGGGCGCTTTGGCCAACGAGTACGACAGCCCCGGCCCACCAGGAGCCCGAGCCGCAAACAGGCCGAAAGATACGGCCGGGCCCCGCATGCACCCCGCCTTTTACTATCGTAGCTTTGAGGCTTTGGCTTGTAGCCAATTGATTATTGCCCGTTTTTCGGCTTTCCTTTCCCTGGTTATCGATGGCTAACAAGTCTACCCTCATGCTATTGGCCCTGCTCGCCAGCGGCAGTATCTCCACTGTTCAGGCCCAGGGCTACAAGCCCGGCTACGTGGTGCGGCCTGCCGGCGATACGCTACGGGGCTTTCTGCAGTCGCGCGGGGCTCTGCGCAACTCATTGCAGTGCAGCTTTCGGCCGGCCCCGGATGCGCCAGTGGTGGAATATACGCCCGCCGATTTGCGGGCCTATGCCCTCACCAATGGCCCCCGCTACGAGTCGCAGCTGATACCGCCGGTCTATATGACTGATGCCGAGCCGGGCCGGCAGGACCTGTCCGTTCGCCCGTATTTTCTGGAGGTGCTGGTGTCGGGCCGCGCCAGTCTTTACACCCGGCGCGATGCCAACGACGAAACCCGCTACTACCTGCGCATGGCCGCCGCCCCGGCGGCTGCCCCCGTGCAGGAACTGGAAAAGCGGCTGGTGCACCGGGCCGTGTATGTCCGCGACCAGGACCAAAGCCAGGCAATCTACCGCAAAACCCTGTCGGTGGCATTTCAGGACTGCCTGGCCATTCAGCCCCTGCTGCCCACGCTCGATTTCTCATCGGGTAGCTTGGTTAATGCAGTGCAGCGCTACAATGGCTATTTCGAAGCGCCTGCCGCAGCAAAACTGGCACCTGCTTCGCGCCGGATAAAAATTATTGGCGGCCTGGTAGCCGGCGCGGCTAATACTGAGATGCGCTTTGAAGGCGAAATCAGCCTGCAAAAAGGAACGTTCAAAAATACGTTCTCCCCTACCGGCGGCCTGTTTGTGACCGCCCTGCTCTCGCCCCTCAACGACCGACTGAACCTGCGCCTGGAAGTGTTATTCGAGCGGTTGAAATACAGTAATTCGTACGTGGCCCGGGGCTTTTCCTCGGTCGACCTCTCCGAACAGGCCACGTTTGAGTTACGAAGCCTGCGGTTCCCGTTGCAAGCGCGCTATCACTTCAATGCTGGCCCCGTGCGGCCGTTTCTGCTGGCCGGCCTTAGCGGCAGTTACCTGCTATCCAGCACCCGCGAGCTACGCTCGGAATACACCGTCGGCGGAACGCAGGTAGTAATGAACAAGCAGGCAGTGAGTGACATCTACATCCGCTCCTACGAAGTGGGCATATTCGGCGGGGCAGGTCTGGCGCTACCCGGCATTAAAGGGCACGCCCTGGGCCTGGAGGTGCGGGGCGAGCGCAGCAGTGGCTATGTAACGTCGGGCTCGTTTGCGGCTCCCATCTTCCGGTATTCGGGCCTGCTGAGCTTCAACTTGTTTTAGGTTTCATCCTTCCGCTTCAAATCGGGGTCAGCAGGTGCTTGTCCAGGACGTTGCGTTGCTGTGCCGACGCGGCAATGAAGCTACCTTTGCCCTTTGCCTACCTAACTAAGAAATGCGCTTTCTCCGTTTCCGTATTCCTGCCCTTGGCCTGCTCGTATTACTAGGAGCCTGCCAGCGCGCCCCCTACCAGGCCAAGGCCGCTTTTGCGCCCGTCACCAGCCAGCCGGTGGGCAAGGCTCAGGCCGAAGAACCCGCCGCCGCCGCCCTTATCGCGCCGTACCACGATAAGGTGACCGCCCAGATGACCGAGGTATTGGGCAATGCCCCGGCTCCGCTCACCAAAAACCCCGGCGAGTCGCCCCTGGCCAACTTCGTGGCCGACTTGCAGCGGGTGCGGGCCAGCCAGGTGCTGGGCGAGCCCATCTCGCTGGGCGTGATGACCAACGGCGGCCTGCGGGCCGGTTTCGCCGCCGGCCCCGTCACCCTGGGTTCAGTATTTGAGCTGATGCCGTTCGAGAACGAGCTGGTGGTGCTCGATGCCCCCGGCTCGGTGGTGCAGCAGCTGTTCGACTTTGCCGCCCGCAGCAAAATGGCCGTTTCGGGCGCTACCTACACCATCACCTTCGACGGGCAGCCCAAGGATATCCGCATCGGCGGTCAGCCCTTTGATGCGAACCAGGACCGCCTCTGGCCCATTGCCATTTCCGACTACCTCGCCACGGGTGGCGACAACATGGGCTTCTTCAAGGCCCTCCCGGCCCGCCACACCAACGTGCTGCTCCGCACCGCCATCGCCGACCACATTCGCAGCCTCACCAAAGCCGGCCAGCCGGTCACGGCCCGGGTCGAAGGCCGGGTGAAGGTCAACTAAGGTTAATTAAAAATTAAAAATTGAGAATTAAAAATGACCAAACCCCCGATGGTTTCAGTCTCAGATTGCTCCTCCAATCTTTAATTTTTAATTCATAATTTTTAATTATTTCCCATGAAGCGTCGCGAATTTCTCCGCAATTCCCTCCTCGGTACGGCCGGCCTCACGGCCCTGGGCAGTCTGGCCGGCTCGGCCGAAGCCGCTACCGCCGCTAAAGCGCCAGTGAAGCTCACCATTCTGCACACCAACGATATGCACTCGCGCATCGAGCCCTTCCCCGACAACGGCGGGCAGTGGGCCGGGCTGGGCGGCATGGCGCGGCGGGCGGCCCTCGTCAAGGATATTCGCAGCAAGGAAGCCAACGTGCTGCTGCTCGATTCCGGCGATATCTTCCAGGGCACGCCGTACTTCAACTTCTTCGGCGGCGAGCTGGAATACAAGCTCATGAGCCAGATGGCTTACGACGCCAGCACCCTCGGCAACCACGACTTCGACAACGGCTTGGAGGGCCTGCAGCGCCAGCTGCCCAACGCCACCTTCCCGTTCCTCATCGCGAACTACGACTTCTCAAAAACGTCCTTGGCCGGCCGTTTCGCGCCGTATAAGGTGTTCGAGAAGCAGGGCATCCGCATCGGCATTTTTGGGCTGGGCATTGAGCTGAGCGGCCTGGTAGCCGATAAAAACTTCGGCCAGACCGTGTACCTCGACCCCGTGGCCAAGGCCCGGGAAGTAGTGGCCCAGCTGCGCGGGACCGAAAAATGCGACCTGGTTATCTGCCTCTCGCACCTCGGCTACAAGTACGAAAGCCCCAAGCTCGACGACCGCAAGCTGGCGGCGCAGGTTTCGGGCATCGACCTCATCCTGGGCGGGCACACCCACACGTTCCTCGATGCGCCGGAGCCCATCGTCAACCTCGACGGGCCGCCTACTTTTATCAATCAGGTGGGCTGGTCGGGTATTAACCTGGGCCGGCTCGACTATGAGTTCTCGCCCGGCACCCGGCGGGGCGGGCTGGTGCGGGCCAACGTGTTGCCCGTGCGCGACATCGGTTAGCGTCGGGTTGGGGCCGCCAGGCGTTGCGTTTGCTGGTTAAAAAACGGTAGCAGCCACACGGTTTGCCATCCTGCTAGAACTAGCGAAAAAGCAAGGCGAAACCGGCTTTTTTTCTCGATAAGTTTTCCACAATTTTGTCCCCCCCTAAGAAAAACGGGCCGCCGCGAGGTCGCCGCTTTTGTCATCTTTTCCGCCCCGGTTCACTGCCGGTTTTCTTCTAATTCCACTCATGCTCAAAGATTTTCGCACGGTTTGGGCTGGCTGTTTGCGCAGCATCTCGGCGGAAATCGGCGAACAGAGCTTCAGAACGTGGTTTCAGCCCATCGTGCCCGTCGAGCTGAAGGGCAACGTGCTCACAATTCAGGTGCCGAGTGCGTATTTCTACGACTGGCTGGAGGAGCATTACGTGGATGAGCTGCGGCGGGCGCTATACCAGGAGCTGGGCTCCGAAGGCCGCCTCGAATACAGCGTGGTGGTGGACCAGGGCAACGAGCAGACGCCGCCCCGCGCCCTGCACCTGCCGCCGCCCCGCAAGCAGGCCGCCCCCGACCCACGCGACGCGCCCCAGACCATGCCCACCGCGCCGCCCACCGGCAACCCCCTGGCCGGCAGTGCCCGCGCCGGCTCGGCCCGCTATGTGTCCTCGGGCGCGGTGCGCACCACGCCGCGCGGCAATAATTTTGGCAACAGCGCGGGCAACGCCGATACCCTGGCCCCGCCCCGCAACCCCTTCGACACGGCCCGGCCAGTGGACGGCAACCTCGTGCCGTCGCAGCTCAACGGCTCGTACACGTTCGATAACTACATCGAGGGCGACTGCAACCGCCTGGCCCGCTCGGCCGGTCTCGCGGTAGCCAACAAGCCCGGTACCACCAGCTTCAACCCGCTGATGGTGTACGGCGGCGTGGGCCTGGGCAAAACGCACCTCGTGCAGGCCATCGGCAACCACATCAAGGCCACCGCGCCGGAGCGGTTCGTGCTCTACGTATCGGCCGAGAAGTTTACCAATCAGTTCATCGACAGCGTGCAGCGGGCGCAGGTGCAGGACTTTGCGAATTTCTATTTGCAGGTCGATGCCCTGATTCTGGACGACGTGCAGTTTCTGGCCAACAAGGGCAAGACGCAGGAAATGTTCTTCCACATCTTCAATCACCTGCACCAGTCGGGCAAGCAGATTGTGATGACCTCCGACCGGCCGCCCAAGGACCTGCAGGGCCTGGAAGACCGGCTGCTGAACCGCTTCAAGTGGGGCCTGACGGCCGATGTGCAAAGCCCCGACTTCGAGACGCGGGTGGCCATCATCCGCAACAAGATGGAGCAGGACGGCATCGACATTCCGCCGGACCACGTGGTGGACTACCTCGCCAACTCGGTGCACACCAACGTGCGCGAGCTGGAAGGCGTCATCGCCTCGCTGGTAGCCCAGAGCAGCCTGAGCCGGCGCGACATCGACCTGGAGATGGTGAAGCAGGCCCTGCGCCACATCATCGAGGAAGTGGAGGCCGAGGTGAACCTCGACTTCATCCAGAAAACCGTGGCCGCGTATTTCGGCATCCCGGTGGAGCTGCTGAAGGACAAAACCCGCAAAAAAGAAGTGGTGACGGCCCGGCAGGTGGCTATGTACTTTGCCAAGCACCACACGGCTCACACGCTGAAAACCATCGGTTTCCACTTCGGTGGCCGCGACCACACCACCGTAATGCACTCGGTGCAGACGGTGTCGGACTTAGTAGATTCGGATAAGAAATTCCGCGACCAGGTGGACGAGCTGCGGAAGAAATTCGCGAAGAAGTAGGCTGCCTGTTTCCGGCTGGGTTACGTTATATTTGGGAAAGCCTTTGCCTTATGCAGACCCTTGCCCCGGGAATTTCCGACTACGAGCTCGAGCGCGGAAAGCCCATACCTAGCCTAAACCACAGCATCGTCCAAGCTAATGCGATTTTTGAGTTGAAAACCCGCTATCGCGACCAATTTCGCTTTATGTCGGAAGTCAACATTGACGTTGCGGGCCGGGTGATGGTGCCGGATATTGGTATTTTCCCCAAGATGGTGGCAGACATGGCCAATGACAGCATTGTGGTGCGACAAGCACCGCTGACGACCATCGAAATCCTTTCGCCTTCGCAAGCGTTGAGCGAATTAATTGGCAAGGCCAATGCGTACTTCCAGGCCGGGGTGAAATCCTGCTGGATTGTGCTGCCGGAGGTGAGCGGCGTTTTTGTGTACGAAGCGCCCGGCAAGTACTCGTTCTTCCACGATGGCGAGCAGCTGATTGACGCAGCTACCGGCATTGAGTTGCCGCTTGCGCCGCTGTTTGAGTAGCGTTTAAGCCGTCGCTGTCGGGCTTACTTCCTGCAAGGGCAGGTTGTATTTGGCGGCAAACTCCCGCACCTGCTCGCGGAAGCGGGTTTTGCGCATTTTGCCTTTCACTTCGCGTAGGTTGAGGGCATAGATTTCGCCGTCTTTCTGGCGCACCCGCAGCACGGCGGGCCGCAACTCCAGCGCCGAGATATTTTCGGCGGCGAATACCTGCTTGGGGCGAAACAGGCCGTTTTTGTGCACGATGTAACCGGGCGTGAACTCCAGATAGCTCTGGGTGCCGAAAATGGGGGCGTTGTTCACCAGCACGTAGCCGAGGTACACAAACGTGAAGACGAGGAAAACCCAATGCAGGAAGTGGTAATCCTGCGCGCCGGAGTCGCTCCACAAGCCAAACACCACGTAGGCGAGCCAGAACAGGCCGATGGCGAGCTGGCCCCAGAACGGAACACGGGAGTTGTTGGCGGGGCGAAGACGGATGCGGGTGGTACCAGTGGGCATGGGGCAAATTTAGGACGAAGTTTTCAGTATAAGGCTAAAAGCAGCACGTCATGCTGAGCTTGCCGAAGCATCTCTACTGCGACAGTAAACTTAATCGATTGGATTAGTTACCCGGTAGAGATGCTTCGGCAAGCTCAGCATGACGTGCTGGTTTCGTTGTTCGGCCAGGGCAGAAACTACCCGACGAATTTCGCTTCCACTGTCATTTTGGGCACGGCGCTTAGCGCTTTCGACACCGGGCAGTTGGCCTTGGCGTCTTCGGCGTGCTGCAGGAAGTCGTCGGCGGTGATGTTGCCGCCGCTCACGTGGCCTTCGGTGCTCACGTGGATGTGCTCGATGATGGGGTGGCCGTTGTTGGGGTTCATCGTCACGGTGCTGGTCGTGTTGATGGTGTGTACCGTGTGGCCGTGCTTGGTGAGCACGCTGGTCAGGTACATGGTGTAGCAGCCGGCGTGGGCCGCGCCGATGAGCTCTTCGGGGTTGGTGCCCTGCTTGCCTTCGAAGCGGCTGCCAACGGAGTAGGGGGCGTTCAGCGCGCCGCTTTCGGTGCTGAGAATGCCGCTGCCTTTGATGTCGCCGGTCCAGGCGGCGGTGCCTTTGTGGTCTGCCATGATGGGGTGAATGAGTGAAATGGTGAATGAGTGAGGTAAGCGTGAGCTTGCCGGAATGTTTAACGTAGGAGCAAATAACGGCCCCCGGCTGGTCAGGTTGCCAACCGGCCGGCCGCGCAAGCCCGGCCAACGTACCTTCGCCGCCCCTTCAAGGACGTTTTACTTCGGATTATGGGATTGAAATCAGCCTTGAGCCGGCCGCTGGCCGCTTACGTGGTGCACCGTGACCAGCAGTGGCAACGCGACCCCGTGGGCACTCAGCAACGGTTGCTGCAAAATCTTACGGCCACGGCGGCCGGCACCGCCTTCGGCCGCGCCCACGACCTGGGCCGCGTGCATACCCCCGCCGACCTGGCCCGCCAGGTGCCCGTGCGCGATTACGAGGCCCTGAAACCGTATTTCGACCGCACCCAGGCCGGCGAGGCCGACGTGCTCTGGCCCGGCCGGCCGCTGTACTTGGCCAAAACCAGCGGCACCACGTCCGGCACCAAGTACATTCCGATTACGAAGGACAGCATCCCCAACCATATCAACGGGGCCAAGGATGCGCTACTGCACTATATCTATCGCACCGGCCGCAGCCAGTTTCTCGATGGCAAGCTGATATTTCTGTCCGGCTCCCCGGAACTGGAGCTGCACCACGGCATCCGCACCGGCCGGCTCTCGGGCATTGCCAACCACCACGTGCCGGCGTACCTGCGCCGCAACCAGCTGCCCAGCTACGCCACCAACATCATCGAAGACTGGGAAACCAAGCTCGAACGCATCGTGGATGAAACGCTGGGCCAGCCCATGACCCTGATTTCGGGTATTCCGCCGTGGGTCCAGATGTATTTCGACCGACTCACGGCCCGCACCGGCCAACCCATCAAGGACCTGTTTCCCGATTTCAACCTGTTCGTGTACGGCGGGGTCAACTTTGAGCCCTACCGCGCCAAGCTCTTCGAAAGCATCGGCCGGCCCGTGGATAGCATCGAGCTGTTTCCCGCCTCCGAGGGCTTCCTGGCCTTCCAGGACGAGCCCGGCAACCCGGGCTTGCTGCTGCTCCTGAACAGCGGCATATTCTTCGAATTCGTGCCGGCCGAGCGGTTCTTCGAGCCCGATGCGCCCCGCCTCACCATCGCCGACGTGGAGCTGGATAAGCAGTACGCCGTTGTCCTCACCTCCAATGCCGGCCTGTGGGCCTATTCCCTCGGCGACACCGTGCGCTTCGTGAGCCTGCGCCCGCACCGCGTGGTGGTCACGGGCCGCATCAAGCACTTCCTCTCGGCCTTCGGCGAGCACGTCATCGGCGAAGAAGTTGAGCAGGCCCTGCGCGAAGTCATGGCCGGATTTCCGGAAGTCGAAGTCATCGAATTCACCGTGGCCCCGCTCGTGAGCGACGACCCCGCCATGCCCTCGCGCCATGAGTGGCTGGTGGAATTTGCCCGCCCCCCGCAGGATGCGCCCGCTTTCGCCGCCGCTCTCGATACCGCCCTGCGCCGCCGCAACACCTACTACGATGACTTGCGCCGGGGCAATATCCTCGTGCCACTGCAGCTCACGCCGCTGCCGGCTGGGGCCTTCCAGCGCTACATGAAAAGCCTGGGCCGCCTGGGCGGGCAAAACAAGGTGCCGAGGCTGGGGAATGATAGGAAGGTGGCGGAAGGGCTCATCACAGTAGGGTAGAAATCCGTAACTTTAGCCATGCTCCGCCTCGATAAAACCGTTTCCCGCAAAACCACTTTGCATGCCGACCAGGAAAGCGAAGACCTCGCCTATTGGCTGACAAAAACGCCCCAGGAGCGCCTGGCTGCGCTGGAATACTTACGCATCCAATCCATTTGGTTTACCTATCGCCATGCCCCTAGCCAATTCCCTGGACCAAGACTTCAAAGAGTTTATCGAGCTATTAAACGCTCATAAAGTCCGCTACATGGTGGTGGGCGGCTATGCGGTAGCGTATCACGGCTACCTGCGCTTCACCGGCGACATTGATGTATGGGTGGAAGTTAGCCCGGCAAATGCCGCTCTGCTGGTAGAGGTGATGCGCGACTTCGGGTTTGGCAATATGTACCGGGAAGCTGACTTTCTGGCCCCAGGCGGAATTATTCAACTGGGCGTTGCGCCGGTACGCATTGATATTCTAAACGAAATTGACGGCGTAACCTTCGCTGACTGCTACGCGACCTGCGAGCCTTCGATTTGGGATGGCGTAAGCGTTAATTTCATCAGCTTGGCTGATTTGCGCAAAAACAAAGCCAGCACCGGCCGCCGTAAAGACGCGGCCGACTTGCGCAACCTCAATAAAATGAAGCGGATATAAGCCAGTAATATAGCCCCATGCGCAAGTTTCTCAGCCTCTTCAGCTGCTGGCTGCTGCTCTCCGGCAGCATTAGCCAAACGCCGCCCGCTGCCTTCCCGGATACGCCCGTGATTACCGGGAATTCGGTGGGAAAGGCGCGTACTGGGATGCTGGCTACTGAATTGAAAGAAGCTTACAGGAACTGCACGTTCAGTCCAACTTATCTGGTCAAATATGGCTTCGATGAATACGAAAGTAAACCCAACGCTACTCTGGTCAGTAGCAGCAGTCAAAAGCTATTTGTGTTTTGGGTGAATAGGCAGACTAAAAAAGTAGCAGGCCTCATTGCGCTTCATCCAGCTTACAGAACTGCCCAAGGAATTCATGTTGGTTCAACATCAGGTCAATTGAAAACGCGGTTTCCATCAATGCGAGTTGTGCCAAACATGATGATGCAAGAAATTCAAATGGCCTTCTTAGGGGAAGTAAGTGCGACGGGTATTGAGTATGCATTTTACAAGCAGCAGCCTGTAGGGAAATACATCGTGGCGGATGAGCCTGTGAAGATTCCTGCATTCAATGCCAAAATTTCCTGGATACAAATTTACCCCAATTGAGCCTAAAACCCGCCCTCCACGCCCGCTGCCAAACCTTCATCGAGCAGCGCATCGCCGCCGCCCGCACCGCCATGCGGGCCGCCCAGGAATCCTCCTCCTCCGAAACCAAGAGCAGCGCCGGCGACAAGTATGAAACCGGCCGCGAAATGGCCAACGCCGAGCGCGACCGCAACGCCGCCCACATGCAGCAGGCCCAGCAGCTGCAAGCCGAGCTGGGCCGCATCAATCCCGATGCTCCGTGCGACACCGTGCGGCCGGGGGCGCTGGTGAGCACCAGCCTGGGCCAATTCTACATCAGCGTCAGCGCCGGGAAGCTGGAGGGGCACGACGTTTTCGCCGTGTCGCCCGCTGCGCCGGTAGCCGTAGCGCTGAAGGGGTTGCGGGCGGGACAGGAGGCCATCTTCAACGGCAAGGCGGTGCGGGTATTGGCAGTGGAGTAGGGGCGGCTAGCGGGCGTGCCATTCGGCCAGCAGGGTGGGCAGGCGGCCGGTGCCTTCGCAGAGCCAGTTCAGGGCCGAGCCGGCATCGGAGAAATAGTGCGACTCGAACCGGATGGTGGGCTGCACCAAGTCGTGCAAGGCGTCAATGGCTAGTTGGTTGTGCATTTGGGTGCTGTCAATAGCCAGAATCAGGTGGTTTAGCGGCAGCTGCACAATGCCGGGCATCCAGTTCGTCCCTAGCCACTGCTCATCTTCGACCGAAATGTTGGGCACCGTGTTCATGTCGATGAGCAGGGTGCGCACAGCCAGTTGGCGGGCCAGGTCCAGCAAGGCCTCGGCGCTGCTTCGGAGCGTGGCGGTGTTGGCTTCCGAAATCCATTCCAAGCGCAGCAAGCCCAACACGGCATCGTGCTGCAAACGAAAATCAGGAATGCTGTTGAGTATCAAAATGGCTTGGTTACATTGGCCTTGGGCCGTAAGCCTATCCGGCACGGCTACCGTCCTACACGTCAGCGCGGCCTACTTCCACTCGCCGCCACCGTCGGCGGGCTTGTCGGCGTCGGGCTTGAGGAGGCGGAACTCGACGCGGCGGTTCACCCGGGCGTCGGCGTCGGTCAGCTCGTCTTTCAGGGGTTTGGAAGAGCCGTAGCCGAAGCTTTCGATGCGGTTGGGGGCCAGCTTGCCCTTGCGCTCGATATAGCGCCGGATTTCCTCGGCGCGGTCCTGCGAGAGCTTCTCGTTCACGTCGGGGTCGCCGCTGGTGTCGGTGTGGCCTGAGATGCTGAGCCGGAACGTGGGGTGGTCGACCAGAAACAGCGAAATGCGGTCGAGGGTGCCGTGCATGGAGGATAGGATGGAGGCCTTGCCCTGCTCAAACTCGATGTTCTTGAAAATCAGCGGCAGCTTGTAGTCGATGCTGTTCGTGAGCAGCGTCATCACCGTGTCGCCCTTCAGCGCAAACTGCTTCTCAACCGAGAAAAAGTCGTTGCTCTGAATCAGCATGGCGTAGTGCGAGCCCTCAATCAGCTCAAAATCGAACGTGCCATCGGGCCGGATGAACTTGCTGGCCACTTCAATGCCATTATCGGTATCGATAATGCTCACGATGCCCTTCAGCGGCTTGCTGCTCACCGAGTCGATGAGTGTGCCCTCCACTTTGGTGGTGGCCAGCGGCTGGGCCTCCATCGGCAGCGGGAAGGAGTAGAGGTCGAGGTTGTTGATTTCCTGGGCCTCGGAGCGGGCGTAGTAGAGGTTTTTGCTTTCGCGGTCGATGGTGAAGTAGTACTCTGAGCCCTTGCCGTTCACCAGCGGGCCAATGTTGCGCGGCTCCTGCCAGCGGCCGCCCACGCGGTAGGTTTTGTAGATGTCGAAATCGCCAAAGTTCAGTAGTTGCCCCCGCGAGCTGAAGTACAGCACGTGGTAGAGCGGGTGATAAAACGGGCTCACCTCGCTCTCGCGGGTGTTGATGACCGGCCCGGCATTCTCGGCCGGGCTCCACTGTCCGTTGCGCAGCTTGCGGGTGTAGTAGATGTCGGACAGCCCGAAGCCGCCCAGCCGGTCGGAGGCGAAATACAGCGTGTCCTCGTTCTGCGAGAGCGTGGGCTGCGAGTCCCAGGCCGGCGAGTTCACCTGGTTGCCCAGCGACTTGGGCGTGCTCCACTTCCCGTCTTTGCCGCGCGTGGCCGTGAACAGGTCGCAGTTGCCGTGGCAGGTGGCGCACTCGCAACGGGCGAAGAAAATGGTGCGGCCGTCCTTGCTCAGGCAGGCCGAGCCTTCGTTGTTGGGCGAGTTGATGGGCTTGGGCAGCGGCTCAGCTTCGCTCCAGCTCACGCCTTCCTTGTGCGAGGTATACAGGTCCTCGTCCACCACGCCGGTGAGGCCGCGACGCTTGCGCTTGCTGCTGAACACTATCAGCGAGTCGTTGCCGGCCAGCGCCGGGCCGTAGTCCGCCGCCTTGCTGTTGATGGCATCGCCCATGCTCGTGTACACGCCCTTGGGCGGGTGAAACGTGTTGAGGTTTTTGCGGTACTCCACCAGGTCGTAATACGTTTTCAGGGGCACGTACAATTCCTGTTTTTTCTGTTCCAGCGAGTCGTAGTAGAGCTGAATGCGCTTGATGTCGCTGCGGCTGTGCTTGAGGGCCAGGCGGTAGTAAGCCTTGGCTTTCACCGACTGACTATCGCGCTCCAGCAACTGGCCCAGCCGCCAGAGCATATCGGTGTTCTTGGCAAAGTTGGTGGGCCCGAACCGGGCCACGTAGCTCTCCAGCAGCACCCGCGTCTGGCGGTACTGGCGGCGGCGCTCGGCCTTGGCAATGGCGCGCAGGGCCTTTTTATCCTCGAAATACGGGTAGCGGTTGATGTCGACGAAGTCGGGCGTGCCGTCGGGCCGCAGGCGCAGCTTGCGGCTCACGCGGCTGTTGAGGCCGCGCACGCGGTAGGTGCCGGCCGCAATGGCCGGGCGGGCTGCGGGAGCGGGCTTCGTGGCCTTGTTGGCTGGTACGCCAACAGCTTTTTTGGGTGCGGCCGAAGCCCCGCCGCTGGTCGTGTCGGCCGAGGGCGAGGCGGCGGCGGGAATGCGTTTGGTGGGCCGGCGCTGGGCCTGGGCGCTGGGCACGGCGGCCAGCCAGCCGGCTGCGCTCAGGAGCAGCAACAAGAAGCACCGACGCAATAATGCCGACAAGAGTAGAGTTTTGGACATAGAATAGTGCGCAAGTTGCCAACAAATTAGGGAATTAGCCAAAGCGGTGCGCCCGCGCGCCGGCCCGATGCGCCGCTTTGGCGGTTTTGGCCCCCTGGCACGGCCCTTGACGCCTAAAAGAACCGCCACCGCGTATCTTGTAGCTCCCCACCCGCAAGGCTGCAAGCTGCCAATCTGGCACCTGTGGCTCCCGCTCCCGCTTTATCCCCGTTCATGCATCTGGCAACTTCCTATTCATCCGCTAAAGCGCCATCCCGGACGCTCAGCGACGTTAATTCCCAGCCCGAAGCCATTTCCATTATGGCCGCCGACCCCGACCACCTCCTGCGTAGCGACGATGCCCCGCCCACGCTGCCCCTGCTGCCCGTGCGCAACACCGTCCTCTTCCCCGGGGTGGTGCTGCCCGTGACCGTGACGCGCAAAAAAAGCGTGAAGCTGGTGCGCAAAGCCTACGCCGCCGACAAGCTGCTCGGCGTGGTGGCCCAGCTCAACCCCGATGCCGACGAGCCCACCACCGACGAGCTGCATCCCGTGGGCACCCTGGCCCGCATCCTGAAGCTGCTGGAGCAGCCCGACGGCCAGATTACCATCATCTTGCAAGGGCAGGTGCGCTTCAGTATTGAGGAGCAGCTGAGTTTCGCGCCCCTCACGGCCCGCGTTAGCTACTTCCCGGAAGTGGCTCTGAACCCCGAGATTCCCGGCGAGTTTGGCCTCTTGCAGGCCCTGCGCGAGGCCGCGACCAAGGTGCTGGAGCTCACGCCCGAGATTCCGATGGAAGCCCGGGCCATGCTCGACGGCATTCAGTCGCCGGCTTTTCTCACGCACTTTCTGTCGAGCAACGTGCAGCTCGACCTGGCCGCCAAGCAGAACCTGCTGAACCTGGCCGACCCCGAGCAGCAGGCCCGCCGGCTCCTCGAAGCCCTGCTGAGCCAGGCTGAGCTCCTCGAAATCAAGCAGGACATCCGCTCGAAAACCCATACCGGAATTGATGCGCAGCAGCGCGAGTATTTCCTGCGCCAGCAGCTCAAAACCCTGCAGGATGAGCTGGGCCAGGACGGCCCCGACGAGGACGTGCACCGCCTGCGCGCCCGTGCCGAAACCAAAAAATGGCCCGAAGCCGTGGCCCTCCACTTCAAGAAGGAGATGGAGAAGCTGGCCCGCACTAACCCCATGGCCCCCGATTATTCGGTGAGCATGAATTACGTCGAGTTCCTGCTCGACCTGCCCTGGGGCGAGTACACCAAGGACAAATTCAACCTCAAGCAGACCAAAAAAATCCTTGATGCCGACCATTTTGGCATCGAAAAAGTGAAGGAGCGGATTCTGGAGTACATCGCCGTGCTCAAGCTGAAGCAGGACCTCAAGGCCCCGATTCTGTGCCTGTACGGCCCGCCCGGCGTGGGCAAAACCAGCCTGGGCCGCAGCATTGCCAACGCCATGGGCCGCAAATACATCCGGATGAGCCTGGGCGGCGTGCGCGACGAAGCCGAGATTCGCGGGCACCGCAAAACCTACGTGGGCGCCATGCCCGGCCGCATCATTGCCCAGATTAAGAAGTCGGGCAGCTCGAATCCCGTCATCATCCTCGATGAGATTGATAAGGTGAGCAGCGACTTCCGCGGTGACCCCAGCTCGGCCCTGCTCGAAGTGCTGGACCCCGAGCAGAACGCCACCTTCACCGACAACTACCTCGAAGTAGAATACGACCTGAGCAAGGTCCTGTTCATTGCCACGGCCAACTCGCTCGACACCATCCAGCCCGCCCTGCGCGACCGCATGGAAATCATCGACCTGACCGGCTACACCCAGGAAGAAAAGGTGCAGATTGCCCGCAAGCACCTCTGGCCCAAGCAGCTGAAGGAACATGGCTTGGGCGAAGCCGAGGTGAAAATCACGGATGCCGCCCTGCACCGCGTGGCCGACGACTACACCCGGGAAAGCGGCGTGCGCGGCCTGGAGCGTAAGCTGGCCGCCGTGACGCGCAACCTCGCCCGTCGCAAGGCCGGCAAGGAGCCCCTGCCCGCCGTGATGGAGCCCGCCGAAATCCGCAAAATCCTCGGCGCGGCCATTTTTGACCGCGACCAGTACCAGGACAACGACACCGCCGGCGTGGTCACGGGCCTGGCCTGGACCAGCGTGGGCGGCGACATTCTATTCGTGGAAAGCCTGCTGAGCCGGGGGCGCGGCAAGCTCACGCTGAGCGGTCAATTAGGCGATGTGATGAAGGAATCGGCCATTACGGCCCTGAGCTATCTGCGCTCGCGGGCCGATGAAATCGGCATCGACTACCGCCTGTTCGAGCAGTACGACCTGCACATTCACTTCCCCGAGGGTGCGGTGCCCAAGGACGGGCCCAGCGCGGGCATCGCCATTTTCACCAGCATGGCCTCGGCCTTCACCCAGCGCCGGGTGCGCCCGCGCCTGGCCATGACCGGCGAAATCACCCTGCGCGGCAAGGTATTGCCCGTGGGCGGCATCAAGGAAAAGCTGCTGGCCGCCCGCCGCGCCGGCATGAAGGACATCATCCTCTGCCCCAAAAACCGCAAGGACATCGAGGAAATCCAGGAAGACTACCTCAAAGGCCTTACCATTCACTACGCCGACCGCGTGGACGACGTGCTGCGCGTGGCCCTGCTCGATGAGCTGGTGCCGCACCCGCAGAAGCTGCCCGTGCGCGACGAGCCCGTGCCACTGCCCGGCCCCAGCGTGGAAGTGCAGTGAATCACCCAAAAACCTGCTCCGAACGACTTTCTGCCCCTGCTGATGGGCCCGTTAGTCGTTCGGAGCGGCTTTTTTCTCCCTCGGAACGAGTAATAACCCGTTCTGAGCGGCTTTTTACTCCTCTGAAACCAGTAATAACCCGTTCGGAGCGACCTTTTACTCGTTCCGAACGAGTAAAAGGTCGCTCCGGGGTACTTTTCGACTATGTAGCTGCGTTGAGAGCGGCAGGAGGCCCTTCTTCTCTCTTATCTTAGATTAATGAAGCACTTTTCCGCTTGCCGCGCCGTCGGGTTTTGTTTGTTGTTGGGGGGGATGAGTGTGCGGCCCCTTGCCGCGCAGCAGCTGGGCGGGCGCACGGTATTTCCGTTTCTGGACCTGCCCACCGGAGCCCAGCAGGCGGCCCTGGGCGGCATGAACGTATCGGCCCGCAACGACGACCCCACCATGCTCTTCGCCAATCCGGCGCTGCTGAACCCCGAGATGGACGGCCGCCTGGCCCTGAGCTACGTGGCCTACGTGGCCGATATCAAGCAGAGCACCGCCGCCTACGTCTTCAATACCGAGAAGTACGGGCGCTTTGGGGTGGGCATCACCTACCTCAGCTACGGCAACTTCGAGAGCTACGACGCGGCCGGCAACAGCCTCGGCACGTTCGGTGTGAACGAGTATACCGTGGGCGTATCGGACTCCTACACCAAGGGCAAATTCACTTTCGGAGCCACGACCAAGCTGGCCGTGAGCAGCATCGCGGGCAGTCGCTCGCTGGCCGGCGTGGCCGATGCCGGTGTCGTTTATAAGCATCCTACTACCGAATTTACGGTTGGCCTGGCCGTGAAAAACGCGGGCTACCAATTCTCGCCCTACCCCGGCACCGGGCGCGGCCCGCTGCCGCTCGATGTGCAAATTGGAGCCACCATCAAGCCCGAGCACATGCCGGTGCGCTTCTCGCTCACGGCCCACCACCTGCAGCAGTGGGACATTCAGTACCTCGACCCCAACGCCCGCGGCCAGCTCGATGCCAGCGGCAACGAGAAGAAAGCCACCAGAAGCTTCGGCGATAACCTGGCTCGGCACTTCACCGCCAGCGCCGCCCTGGTATTGGGCAAGGGTTTGAATATTCGAGTGGGCTACAACCACCTCATGCGCCGCGAGCTGCGCCTCGACAACACCAGCGGCAGCGCCGGCCTCAGCTTTGGCGTGATGCTTAAGATTAGCACCTTCCAGATTGACTATACCCACGCCACGCTGCAAGCCGCTGGTTCCAGCGAGTATTTCACGCTTTCGCGCAGTCTGGATTCGCTGTTTAAGAAGAAGGAATAGCAGTGATTTTCCTGCTGCCTCAGAACGTCATGCAGAGCGCAGCGAAGCATCTTTACCTCGATACTAATCCAACTCTAAGGGTTTAGTGTTGCAGTAGAGATGCTTCGCTGCGCTCAGCATGACGTTCTTTTTGATTTTATCCATTCACCCACCCACATGCTCAACGACACCTTTCTGACCCCGGCCCAAATCGTGGCCGAGCTTGATAAGTACATCATCGGCCAGCACGAGGCCAAGCGCCACGTGGCCATTGCCCTGCGCAACCGCTGGCGCCGCCTGCACGCCCCTCTCGACATGCAGGCCGAAATCGTCCCGAATAACATCCTCATGATTGGGGCCACCGGCGTGGGCAAAACCGAAATTGCCCGCCGCCTGGCCCACCTCGCCGACGCGCCCTTTGTGAAAGTGGAGGCCAGCAAGTTCACCGAAGTGGGCTACGTGGGCCGCGACGTGGAAAGCATGGTGCGCGACCTGGCCGAGCAAAGCGTGAGCCGCGTGAAGGCCCGCCGCCAGGAAGCCGTGAAAGCCCAGGCTGCTGATGCGGTGGAGGAATTGATTCTCGACGCCCTCATCCCAGCCATCAGCCAGCCGGCCGGGGCCAAAACCGGCGTTGGCTTCGGCAGTGGGGGAGGGGATGACATGCCCCAATCCGACGCCGAGCTCAACGAGCGCACCCGCGAGCGGTTCCGCCAGAAAATCAAGAATGGCGAGCTCGAAGACCGAAAGATTGAAATTCAGGTGGCCCAGGCCGGCCCCAGCGTGGGCATTATGGGCGCCCCTCCCGGCATGGACGAGGGCACCCTCTCGGGCCTGCAGGACATGCTGGGCAACATGATGCCCAAGAAAACCCGCAAGCGCAAAGTGACCGTGGCCGAAGCCCGCAAGCTCCTCCTCGACGAGGAAGCCGCCAAGCTCATCGACATGGACGACGTGAAGGACGAAGCCATCCGGCAGTGCGAAAACGCCGGCATCATCTTCATTGATGAAATCGACAAAGTAGCCAGCAGCGGCGGTAAAAGCGGCGGCGGCGGCCCCGACGTGAGTCGCCAGGGCGTGCAGCGCGACCTGCTGCCCATCGTGGAAGGCTCGGCCGTGAGCACCAAGTACGGCATCGTGAATACCGACCACATCCTGTTCATCGCCGCCGGCGCGTTCCACGTCAGCAAGCCCAGCGACCTGATTCCCGAGCTGCAGGGCCGCTTCCCCATCCGCGTCGAGCTCCAGAGCCTGACCAAGCACGACTTCTTCCGCATCCTCAAAGACCCCAAAAACGCTCTCACCAAGCAGTACGAGGCCTTGCTCAAAGCCGAAGAAGTAGCGCTGACTTTTGACGATGCCGCGCTGGAGCGCCTGGCCGAAATCGCCTCCGAAGTCAATGCCGAGGTCGAGAATATTGGGGCCCGGCGCCTGCACACCGTCATGAGCCGCCTGCTCAACGACATTCTCTACGACGTGCCCGACAAGATTGGGCCGAATGCCCACATCCAAATCACCGCTGCCTTGGTCGATGAGCGGCTAAGCGACATGGTGAAGAACCGCGATTTGAGCCAGTATATTTTGTAGTGGTTGGGGACTAAACAGCCCCTTTCTTCAGATAATGGGTAAACAAAAAGCCCCGACCAAGTTGGTCGGGGCTTTTTGTTTCTGGTAAGAGCAAAGACTTAGTAGCCTTTGTTCTGTGCCAAATTGGGGTTCTGCTGCGTGTCAATGAGCGGAATGGGGAAAATGGCTTTGTCATCGCCATAGTTAATCCGGCTCGAGTTACGCTTGTTGCGCATCAGGTCGTAGTAGCGGTGGCCTTCGAAAGCCAGCTCCAAGCGCCGCTCAAACAAGATAGCATCAACCAGTGCCTGCTTGCTTGCAAAGCTGGCAACGGTGAAGCTGGGGTAGGCTGGGATGAGGGGCAGCGAACGACGACGCACCGTGTTGAGCAGTGCGATGGCGTCGGCGTTGATACCAGCATCCGCCTGGGCCAATCCTTCGGCACGGTTCAGCAACACTTCCGAGTAACGGGCAATCGGCACGTAGTCAAAAGAAGCGTTGTTGTACTTCAAGGTAAAGACGTTGGTAGGAGTTGCTACGGGGTCGAGCAACTGCGTGCGGCGACGGTCCTTGCTGCGGAACTGAGTGGAGTCAATCCGAGCGTAAGGCGTTACCAGAATGTCACCCCGACGCAGACGGCCGTAGTGCTGGCCGAGGGCGTTGTTGGTGTTGGGGTTGTCGGCCGAGTTCATGGCTACCGAGAAGATGGACTCGGAAGTCTGGTAGCTGATGGCGTTGAACGGCGTAGCCGGGCTGGCGTTGAGGGTGTGGCGACCGCCGGTAATAACCGTATTGGCCATCGCGGCCGCTTCGGCGTACTGGCCTTTGTAGAGGTACACACGCGACAAGAGCGTGCGTGCGGCATCCTTGGTAGCGCGGCCAGTCTTATCGAAAGCCGTGGTATAGGTCTCGGGCAAGCCGGTAATGGCGTCGTTCAGGTCCTGCTCAATCTGCGCATACACCTGCTTCACCGTGGCGCGCGCCAGGTTCTGGCTCGGGTCGAAGGCGGTACTTACGTTAGGAGCCGTCAGTTGCAGCGGCACGCCGGGGTGCGAGGCATCAGCCGTGAAAACGTAGGGCTGAGCGAACAGGTTTACCAGGTTCAAGTACACCAAACCGCGGATGAACTTAGCCTCGGCAATGTATTGGGCTTCCAGAGCCGGCGTGGTTTTGCCCGTGTTTATGGCAATTTGCTGCAGGAAGTAGTTGGCACCGTACAGCGTGCGGTATCCACCCGTCCAGGCATTCTGAGCAATACCGTCGTTGGGTTGCTGGTTGAAGGTCGATACGTTGCCGAAGAAGCCCGCAGGGTTGGTATCGTCGCTACGTACGTCGCCGTAGATAAGGGCACGACCACCGAGGAATTCAGCGTTTTGCAGCTGGTCGTACATCCCTACCGCCGACTTGGCAATGCGGTCAGGATTGGCAAAAGCATCCGTATCGGTCAGCGCGGTGGGCGGGTCCTGAGTCAGAACGTCGCAGCTGGCAGCCGAAGCGAGTATCAAAGCGCCGAGGGCGGCTTGACGCAATTTAGAGTTATGAAACATATCTAGAGAGGAGAGAAGCAAAGATTAAATTCCTACGTTCAGACCGAAAGTGAAGCTACGCACCGGGGGCACCGAACGACCGTCGACACCGTAGGCAATGTTGGAAAAGCGGTTGGTGTTCACCTCAGGGTCCAGGCCTTTGTAGCTAGTGAAGTTGTACGCGTTCTGCACCAGGGTGTAAATACGCAAGTTGTTGAGACCAATACGCTTAGTAATTGCATCGGGGAGGTTGTAGCCCAGGCTCAACTGACGAACGCGCAGGAAGTCACCCTTCTCCAACCAGCGGGTCGAAGCCTGTACCGAGACTACGTCGCGCAACACCAGCTTCTGGATGTCGGTCTGCTGGCCGGGAGTAGTCCAACGGTCCTTAATCTCTTCGATGTTGTTCTGCAGGCTGTTGCTGAGCAGAGCCTGACGGTAGCCGTTGTAAATCAGGTTGCCACCGCTGTACTGCAGGAAGATGCCCAACTCGATGCCCTTATATGCAAACGTGTTGTCGAATCCACCATAGAAAGTAGGATAGCCGGTTTTTTCCGCGTACTTGAAGTCAGCAGTAGTAATCGGCGTGGTCACGTCGCCACCAGCAGTAAGCCAACGGCCCTGAGTAGCACCGGCGTTGGTTGTGAAGGCCGCGTCGTACTGTTTGATGTTGCCATCCTTATCCAGGAACTGGGCATTGCCGTTGGCGGGGTTCACGCCGGCCCACTGGGGTAGAAAGTACACAGCCAGGCTCCTGCCTACGCTGGCGCGCTGGTTTACCGAAATGATGTCGTTCGGGGTAGCCAATTCGGTTACGCGGTTCTTAAGAACGGTTCCGTTGATGTTCGACGTCCACGTAAAGCCGTTAGCCATACGCACGTTTACCGTGTTGATGCTCAGCTCGACACCACGGTTGTACATGGTACCCACGTTGCGGTTTACCGAAGCGTTGGGGATACCCGTGGTGCGCAACACTGGGGCTTGGAGCAGCAGGCCGCTCACGTCGTTGTTGAAGAAGTCAAACGTAACATTCAAGCGGTTGCCCAGCAAAGCAGCGTCGAAACCGATGTCCAGTTTCTTCGAAGTCTCCCACTTAAGCGCTGGGTTACCAACCTGCGAAATGCTGAAACCGTTTACGTCGGCATACTGACCACCACCGATGAGGGTGCGCGAGGCGTAAGCCGCAGTCTGAGGGTTGTTGTTTATTTTATCATTGCCCACCAAGCCGTAGCTGGCCCGCACCTTGAAGTCATTGATTGCAGAAATGTTCTTCATGAAGCTTTCCTGCGAAACACGCCAGCCCACCGAGGCGCCGGGGAAATAACCGCGCTGGTTGTCGGCACCGAAAGACGAGGAGGCATCGGCTCGTAGCGTGAACGAAGCGTAGTAGCGGTTATCAAAGTTGTAGTTAGTGCTGCCGAAATACGAATCGAAGCCCGAGTTGAATTCAGTACCGCCACCAGTCAATATACCTGAGTAGAGGCCGTCGAGGATAGACTTAAACTTGTTGTCGGAAAAGTCGTTGGCGACGCTGTAAATACGCTTGGCGCGGTTTTCCTGATATTCTACACCTGCCGTTACGCCAACCGTGTGCTTCTCATTGAAAGTACGGTCGTAGTTAGCGTAGTTCTGCCAGTTGAACTGAGTAAGGGTAGTGTTGTAGTCCTGCACGAGGCCCGAGCCAATTGCCCGGCCAAGGCCGCCCAGGATGGGGCTGCTGTACTGGTCTTCGAAGTTGTTGGTGTAGTCGATACCGTACTTAGTTGTCAGGCGCAGGCCTTTCACCGGCTCAACTGTCAGGTACCCGTTGCCCAGAATACGCTGCGAGATGTTGTCGTTGCGGTTCTCGCGTAGAGTGCCCGGAATGTGAAAGTAGGCGTTGGGAGCATAGGTGCTCGGGATAGCGTTATTGCCATTGCCCAGGTTACCTAGAGCATTGAGGTAATACGAGCCGTCGGGGTTGTAGGCCGGCACGTTGGGGGGGGCGGTGTAGCCCGATACGGTAGCACCGGCAAGCGCATTCTCGCCGTTGATGCC
Organism: Hymenobacter antarcticus; assembly: GCF_039539545.1. NCBI lineage: Bacteria > Pseudomonadati > Bacteroidota > Cytophagia > Cytophagales > Hymenobacteraceae > Hymenobacter > Hymenobacter antarcticus. The sequence continues at coordinate 31,281 of NZ_BAABDI010000042.1, forward strand.
CTGGTTGTAGGTTTTAGCGTAGCTCAGGCTCACGCCGCTTTTCAGCCATTTCTTAGGCGTCAGGTCGAGGTTCAGGCGTCCCGAACCACGACGCAGGCGGTTGCTGAGAATGATGCCTTTCTGGTCGTTCCAGTCACCCGAGCCGTAGTACGAGGCAAACTCGTTGCCACCCGACAGGGATAACTGGTAGTTCTGCTGGGTGCCACGCTGGAAAATCTCTTTAATCCAGTCGGTACGGTCGGGCTGACCATCGCCGTTTACGTCGATATTGGCCGCAATACCACCCGCTGGAATGCTGGTGTTGCCCACGTTGCCAGGAGTTCCTACGCTACCAGCGCGGGCGTTGGCAGCCTTTTCATTGGAAATAGTGTTGAAATCGTCGCCGTTAAGAACCTTAGGGGTGTTAACCGCATCCTGGAAACCATAGAACGAGTTGAAAGCAACGCGGTTCTGGCCCGATTTGCCCCGCTTGGTGGTGATAACCAATACGCCATTGGCAGCGCGCGAACCGTAGATGGCCGCCGCCGAAGCGTCCTTCAACACATCAACTGACGCAATGTCGTTGGGGTTGATGTCGGCCAACGGATTATAGCGGGAACTGAGGACGTTAGTTTGGTCAGCGTTGTTCAAGGGAACACCGTCAAGTACAATCAGTGGCTGCGAGCTACCCGAGATAGAGCTAGCACCACGGATACGAATCACGGCCTGGTCACCCAAGGTACCGCCGGTCGTGTTCACGTTTACACCGGCCATGCGGCCCTGCAAAGCCTGGTCAACGCTGACCACCGGCTGAAGCAGCAGTTTCTCTTCCTTTACCTGAGCAATGGAGCCAGTGATGTCTTTCACATCCTGCGAGCCACCGTAGCCGGTTACAACCACTTCGCTCAGCTGCTTCACGTCTAGCACAAGGGAAACAGTAATGGTAGATTCGCTGCCCACCGGGCGCTCCTGGCTGATGTAGCCTACTGAGCTGAAAGTAACAGTAGCACCCGACTCGGGCACACTAAGGGTGAAGCCACCATCTGAATTGGTTGAGGAACCATTGGTAGTGCCTTTCACCAGCACCGTCACGCCGGGCAGGCCCTCGTTGGTTTTTCGGTCGGTTACCCGTCCGGAGATGTTGCGCGTTTGGGCGAACGCTCCGTTCAGAAGGGTAAACATGAGCGCCAAGCTCATGAGTATGATTTTTTTCATAAAAAAAGAGGAGTGGCTAAGAGTGTTGAATGTATTAATTGTGAAGACAATGTTATGCTGTCAAAAATAGTCCAGAAATACCGGATTTAGATAAAGCTGGTCAGTGGATAAGAACGGCTTTCAGGTAAGAGAAGAATTTGACGGTGGTGCAAATCGTGATGAAACAGTTTGTCGAGTAACAAAAGCTGTTATAGTTGAGCCGTTGAATCGATTACTACTCAGCGGTTTTACAAGTATGTGAAAATGCCCCATCTTCTCATGGTCACATGGGTTGAACTACTGCCCATCGTCTGAGGTGCGACACTCATTTTCTTGCCCCCGAAACAAGAACTGCTAGGTGCATTCGGTTTTTTCCCTTACCTGCCACCTCCCCACGTCGTCCGTTCGCACTGCCCTGAGCAGTGGCGGCCCCTTTTCTGAAACGCTCAAAACCGAGAATCAGCGCCTGTCCTGTGGGGGCACGCCATAAGCGTGAAATTACTCCGATGACTACCATCTCAACGGTCTCTTTCGATGGCTTTTCGGCCCACTCGAAGCGCCGCGCATTCCGGTCAAGGGCTTATTGCTCAACTCTGACAACGAATTTGATGCCAAAGACTTTTTCTGCGTCAGGCATGCTCCGCTTCCGTCATCTGAGCTGCTATTATCCGCGGCTGGCGGGCGGTTGATTGGCAAATAATTGGTTAAATGCAAAAAAAATAGCACTACACACTATTAAATTAAATACCTGCTGTTACGCGCCAGCCCCACTGCGTAACAGCAGGTAGTAAGGCGTAAGTAGGTCGGGTAAATTACTTTGCAATAAAAAAGAACGTCATGCCTATCTGGCGTCCGCGCAGTCGAAGCATCTCTACCGCTTCAGCAGGGCCGTTCAGCGAAGCGGTAGAGATGCTTCGACGGGCTCAGCATGACGTGCTGAT
>NZ_BAABDI010000043.1:0-33260 GCF_039539545.1 Hymenobacter antarcticus
CTTCACCCACCACGGCCAATTTAAAGGGCAAACTGTAGTCGCGCTGACTACGCCGCACACGCGGCTCAAACTCAGTTTTCATGACATCTTTTGGGAAAGCTGTCAACCTATTTCCGGACCCGACAAAGTCAACAAAAAAGCCCGCTGGATACTCCAGCGGGCTTTTTTGTTGACTCGATGCGGCTGTTTACTCCACTACCAGTCGCAGCGACTGCTGCAAGTTGGCGGCCTGCAGGCGTATGAGGTAGATGCCGGGTTTCAGCGTCTGCACGGGCAATTCCAGGGAGTTGGCGCCGCGGGCCTTGTTGGCAGCAGGTAGTGTGATTACGTTCTGGCCCAGCAGGTTGCTCACTGAAATCTGCACGGGAGCGGCGGCGGGCAGGTCGTAGCGCAGGGTGGTGCTGCCGGCGGCGGGGTTGGGGGCGGCCGTCAGTTGGAACACGTTGGCGGCAGTGGCCTGCTTGCTGGCCAGCGCCACGCGGCGCAGGGGGCGGTCGAGATACACGGCGTAGGCACCGGGGGCCAGGGTCAGCAGGTCAGTGGTATTGGCTACGGTGATGCTGTCGCCGGTGAGGTAGTTATACCAGCGGCCGGTGCGCTGAAAGTTTGGATTCACATCGATTGGAGTCAGGCCGTAGTTGCCTACTACCGTCACATTTAAACTGGAATGACTGATTTGCAGGGACTTGCCCTGGCTGCTCACGCGGCTGGTGAAGGTGCCGTTGGCAAAAGCCGGCTGCTGCTTTAGGGCCGTGAGGTTGGCGTACACATCGTGCAGCTTGCGGCGCGGCGCATCGGTGTAGTAGTTCCAGCGAATGGGCTTGACCCCGGTACGGCCGTTGCTGTTGATGCTCACGTCGTAGCCCAGCTCACCAAACTCCCAAATCATCTTGGGGCCGGGGATGGTGAAGAAAAACGCAGCGTTCATCTCCATGCGGGCCAGGGCCGTGTTCAGGTTCCGAATATCGTAACCGGCACCGTTATTCTGGCCCGAGGTGAGGGCGTCCACCATGTTGCGCTCCTCGTCGTGGCTTTCCATGTAAGCCACCAGGCCGGGCTGCTGCCAGCCCAGCTGCGGCGCGTACACGTTGGCAAAGTTGGCGCTGCGGAAAGTACCGACGGCCCCGGCCGTGTATGCGCCGTGGCGGTTGCCCCAGAGCATCATGCCGGCATTGGCCAGCAGGGTTTCCTCGCTGTTGTCGGCAAAGTGTTCGAGGATGACGTAGGTGCCGGCGCGGTTGGCCTGCATGTGATTGTTATAGTCGTTCCAGATGTTGATGCGCGACTGGTCGTAGTTGCCCCACTGGCCCACATTGTTACCCGAGTTCACCTGGGTGAAGCCCTTGCTGAGGTCGAAGCGGTAGCCGTCGACGCGATACTCGTTCACCCAGTAGTCCATCACGTTCTTGCTGTACGTTTTGGTGAAGGCGCTTTCGTGGTTGAAGTCGTTGCCGACGTTGAACGGGTGGGTGGCTACGCGGTTGAACCACGGACTGTCGGCGGTGGCCCCGCCGCCATCCGAGTACATTTGGTACATGGGGTTCTGACCAAAAGCATGGTTCAGCACCACGTCGAGCACCACGGCCATGCCGCGGCGATGGGCCTCATCGATAAAGGCCTTGAAGCTGTTTTTGGTACCGTAGTACTTATCGAGGGCGAGGTGGAAGCTCGGGTTGTAGCCCCAGCTATCGTTGCCCTCGAACTCGTTCACCGGCATCAGCTCGATGCAGTTCACGCCCAGCCGCTGGAGGTAGCCCAGCGTATCGCGCAGGGTCTGGTAGTCGTGGCGGGCGATGAAATCGCGCAGGTGCAGCTCGTACACCACCAGGTTGGTTTTGGCGGGCCGCACGAAGTTGTTCACCTGCCACTGGTAGGCCGGCTGGTTGGTCTGGAGCGTGGCCATGATGCCAGTCTGACCGGCCGGGTAGCGCAGGCCGGGGTAAGTGATGGCCGGAATAAACCGGTCGTTGCTGGGGTCGAGTACTTTCTCGGTGTAGGGGTCGGCCACGCGCAGGGTGCCGTCCACGAGGTACTGGTAGGCGTATTCCTGGCCGGGCGTGAGGCCGTTGAGCTGCACCCACCACATATTGCCGTCGGGGGTTTTGTTCATAAAGCCCGACGTAGTGGTCTGGAAGTTATTGAACTCGCCCAGGGCATACACAAACTGCTTGTTGGGAGCCGTGAGGGTTAGAATGACCGACGTGCCGCCGGCCAGGTAGGTCACGCCTTCTTTGGCCCCGGCGGGCAGCGCAGCCACCGTCACGGCGGGCCGCACCACCAGAATCACGGAATCGGATATGGCCGTGGCGCCGGTGCCGGCGGTTAGCTTCAGCACGTTGCGGCCGGTTTGGGTGGGCGTGGCCGTGCCGCTGATGGTGGTGGCATTGGTGGCCTGGCCCACCTGCACGCCGTTCAGCGTGAGAACCAGGTTGGCGGCCAGGGCGCTGCTGCCGCTCACGGGCAGGGCCACGTTGGGGGCCACAAACTGCGGGTTGCCGCCGCTGGCGGGCTGGGTGAGGCGCACGGCCGGGCCGCCCTGGTACACGTCCACGAAAATATCGCTGCCATCGGTCGCGCGGCCCACCGTGGAGCCGTTGGCATTCTTGAAAATCATGCCCAGCCGCAGGATGGTTTCGTTGGCGGGCACCGGGTAAAAGGTGCGCGGCGTGAAGGTGATGCGGTACAGGTTGGGGTTGGTGGCGTCGCGCGTCATGAGCGCGGCGGGGTCGGCCTGGCCAAAGCTGGGACTCTTTACGTTGCGCCAGGTGGTGTTGGTGGCGCTCAGGTTGGTCACGGTACCGGTCCAGATATAAACGTCGCCAGTAAAGTTAATCATTCCGGCATTGCCCTTGCTGGCATCGTAGGTGATGGTAACGGACGTGTTTTCAGTGAAGAAAACCGGCTGGGTGGTCACTACCTGGGCCTGGGCTGCCCACGTCAGCAGCACCAGAAACAGGCCCGCTATGCGTCGAAATGTTTGCATTGATAAGATTGGGAAGGAGATAAGTGAGAGCGTGCGTAGCCAGATTCGGCCAACAGCGCATTGCTATGCTTCGCGTTGTTACTGCTAATATACGGCTTCAAAAAGTTGTCAGAGCGGTACGGGAACCCCAGAAACCACAAACGTTTGCGGACAATCATTCGCTTCCAAAAATCTGATTTACAAGCATTAATACGTCTTAAAAGGCTGGCACCGCTTCCCCGGGCCGCAAAGGATTGCAGCCCGTCCCGGCACTTGATTTCTGCTCGACCACGCCAAAAGTCCGCCCAAATCATCCGCTGCCGGCCGCCGTACCTTTGCCCGCCACTTCTGCCTGCATGACGCTTTTTTTTCGCCAGTTGATTTCGTTGCGGCAACAGCTGCTGGGGTGGGCAGTGGCCGCCGGCGCACTCGCCATGCCGGCATCGGTTTCTGCTCAGGCGCTCCCGCCCATCCAGGGCCCGGCGGCAGCCCCTTCACCCGCCCCCGTTGATTCGGTGGCCCAGCAAAAACGCCGGCTGCGCCTGCTGGTGGGCGGCTCAGCCCTGGGCTACGGGGTGATTTATACCGGCCTCACAACGGCCTGGTACACCGGCGAAAAGGCTCCTTTGCACTGGTTCAACGACTTGCCCGAATGGAAGCAGCTTGATAAGGCCGGCCACTTCTGGGGCGCGTTTCAGGAAAGCCGGGGGGCCGTGGATATGCTGCGCTGGGCCGGCCTGAGCGAGAAAAAAGCCATTTGGTACGGCTCCTTCGTGGGTTTCGCCATCCAGAGCCCCCTGGAGCTGCTCGATGGGCGCGACCCGGCTTACGGCGCGTCGGCTACCGACTTAGCGGCCAACTTTCTGGGCTCGGCGGGGCTGCTGGCCCAGCAGCTGGCCTGGCACGACGTGCGCATCATGCCCAAATGGTCGTTTCACCTCACCGGCTATGCCCAGCGGCGGCCCAACGTGCTGGGCAGCAACGTACCCGAGCGCTGGCTGAAGGATTACAACGGCCAGACCTACTGGCTCTGCACCGACGTGGGCGCGTTTCTGAAGCCCGGCAACCGCTGGCCGCGCTGGCTGCAGCCGGCCGTGGGCTACGGCGGCGAAGACATGGTGTATAACAACGATGGCACCAACGCGGCATTCGGCCTGCGCCCCTACCGCCAGTTTTACCTGTCGCTGGACGTGGACTTGCGCCGTATCCCGACTCGCAGCGTATTGCTGAAGCGGGTGTTCTACACGCTCAGCATTTTTCACCTACCGGCCCCGGCGCTGGAATACAACGGCCGCAACGGTTTTCGCTTCCACAGCCTCTACTACTAAAATCACGGATTACGCGGATTTTAGCGGATTTCACGGATTTTGTAGTCGATTACTTTGTTGATGGCGAGCGGTGCGATGGGTATGACTTTGGTGAAATTTTTGCCCAGTCATGCGTTGATGTTTGGCTTTTAGGTAGCGCCAAAGCATCTGTCGCCACGTCAAAAACGTACTTTTGCAAACCCAGTCTGCACAGATGGGTCAAAATGAAGTAAAACGGAGTTCTCCCGGCAGGCCGATAATCGTCCACAAAATCCGTGAAATCCGTTTAAATCCGCGTAATCCGTGATTTATGAATGTAGGAGATAGAGTCCGGCTGCTGACCGGCACTGAAGAAGGAATTGTTACCCGCCTGCTCGACAGCGAGCTGGTGGAAGTAGCTATTGACAACGATTTTACCATTCCCGTGCTGCGGCGCGAAGTGGTGGTGGTGGCCCAGGAAGAAGGCAATAACTTCGACCGCACCGCGCCCGACTATCGCGTGGGCCAGGTGCCCGGCAAAAACGCCAACGCCAGCAAAAAAGACAACAGCAAGCGCCCCAGCCAGCCCAGCGGCCCAGCCAAACCGGCGCAGCCTTCGCTCCAGGAAGCCCTGGCGGCTGTGGCGTCGAGCGGGGCGGGCATGGCCAAAAGTGGCGGCAGCAGCCCGGTAGCGGGCGGCAGCAAGCAGCCGGCCGCCGCCAAAGGCCTGTTTCTGGCCCTGGTGCACCAGTCGCCCGAGCTGCTGGGCGTCACGCTCATCAACAATACCGAGGCCGACGTGCTCTTTACCTACGGCGAGGAAACCAGTGCCCGCCCCTACCGCGCCCTGGCGGCCGACAAGCTCGGCCCCAAGGCCAGCACCAAGCCCCTCTCCTTCCTGCACATGAAGGATTTTGAAACCTGGCCGGCCGTCGTGTTTCAGCTGCTGCCCACGCGCCTCAACGGCGACGCGGCCTACGAGCTGCTCACCAAGCGCCAGGCGTTCAAAGCCAGCACGTTCTATAGCAGCCAGCGGCCCGCCCCGGTTATTGGCAAGGATGCCTACCTGTTTCAGCTGGACGAGAAGGCCGCCGCGGCCATCGCCCCCGAGAAACTAGCCGAAGAAGCCCCCGCCCCAGCGGCCGCGCCAGCCCCGGCCAAGCCCGCCGGTGTCGATATCGCGGCCCTCAAAGCCCAGCTCAGCGGCGATGCGCCGGCCAAGCCCGCCGCCGTGCTAGCAGCTGCTACGCCCGCCCCTGCCGCGCCGGTGGTGGCTCCGCCCCACGAGTTCGACCTGCACCTGGAGGCCCTGCGCCCCGACACCAAGGAGGAGTTGAGCAACACGGCCATCCTGCGCATCCAGCTCGACGCGTTTGAGGATGCCCTGAGCCGCGCCCTGGCCACCAACATGCACGAAATCGTGTTTATTCACGGCATGGGCAACGGGGTGCTGCGCAAGGAAATTCATCGCCAGCTGAGCCGTAACAAGGACATTAAGTTCTTTGAGGATGCCCGCAAGGAGAAGTTTGGCTTCGGGGCCACGCTGGTGCGGCTGAAGTAGCGCGGCAACGGCATCCGCACGCTTGCGGGGCCGGCATCGCGGCCTGACAAAGCAAAAAAGCGCCTCCCGGCAGGGGGCGCTTTTTTTGCTTTATCATGGGGGGGTCGCATCAACATGCGATGGCGGCGTATTGCAATACAGCGGAGCTTTGCACCCGGTTTAACTCAAGCCGAATACAAAGTTCAATGAAACACGCTATACCCATTGCCGGTCTGAGCCTATTGTTGGCCGGGCCTGTCGCCGCCCAGGACCTGACCAACGCCGGGGCCAGCATCACCGTTCAGGCCGGAGCCACGCTCTACGTGGGAACCGGCGGCCTCACCAACCAGGCCGGCGGCACGCTCACCAATGCCGGGACCCTGCGCGTGGACGGCCCCCTGGCCAACCCCGGCACCCTGGATTTGGGCGCGGGCGCGCTGGAGGTGCGCGGCGACCTAACCAACTCCGGCACCATCACCCCCGGCACCAGCCCCGTCACCTTCGCCGGCGCGGCCGACCAGCTGCTAACCCCCGGCGGGGCTACGCTCTACCAGGTGCTCGTGAGTAAGCCCACCGCCGGGGCCAACACCCTGCGCCTGACCGGCAACCTGACCGTGAGCAACAACCTCACCCTCACCAACGGCCTGGTGAACACCAAAAACGGCGCTACCGTGAACACCCTGCGCCTGCCCAACGGGGCCACGCTCAACGGCGAGGCAACGGGCCGCTACGTGCTCGGGGCCCTCGAAATCACCCGCAACGCGGTGAGCGGGGCGGCCGTGGACTTCGGCCACGGGGCCGTGCTCGACCCCACCACCAACAACCTGGGCTCCGTGACCATCACCCGTACGGCCGGCCTGCTGACGGCCGACGTGAGCTTCGGCCAGAACCTGAACAACACCGGCCTGAAAGGCATTGACCGCATCTGGACCGTGGCCCCCGCCACCCAGCCCAGCGCCGCCGTGCAGCTTACCCTGAGCTGGCTGCCCGACAACGACAACGGCATCGCCGATTTCAGCCAGGCCCGCATCTACCAGCAATCGGCCGCCGGCCAGCCCTGGGCCGTGCGCGGCCCGGTGGCCAACGCCAGCACCCGCAGCATGAGCATGAGCCCGACCACGCTCAGCCGCTTCACCGTCAGCAACGCGGCCAACCCGCTGCCCGTGACGCTACTCGACTTCACGGCCCGCGCCGAAGGGCCCGCCGCCGTGCGCCTGACCTGGGCCACGGCCACCGAACTCAACAACGCCGGCTTCACCGTCGAGCGCAGCCGCGATGCCCGCAGCTTCGCCGCCATTGGCACCGTGGCCGGGGCCGGCACCAGCCAGACCCGCCACGACTACGCCCTGCTTGACCAGAAGCTACCGGCCGGGACTACCCTGCTCTACTACCGCCTGCGCCAGACCGACACCAACGGCGACTTCAGCTACTCGCCGGTGCGCAGCGTGGCCCTCGCGCCCTTGGCCGCCGGCTTCGTGGTGTACCCCACCCGCGTGGCCATTGGGCAGGCGGCAACCTACCTCTACACCGGCCCGGCCGAGGCCGGCACCCTGGAAATCCTGAGCGTCATCGGGCAGGTGCTGGGAACCGTGGCCCTCGATGGCCGCGCCCAGGGCGCGGTGCCGCTGGCCGGCCTGGCTACCGGGGCCTATTTCCTGCGCTACACCGGCCCGGCCGGCCGCTTCACCACGCGCTGCGTGGTGGAATAAGCTCCCGTGCCGACTGACTCAACTCCTCAACTCATTCCGTTTAGCTACTTCTGCATGAAACACATTTCCATTTTCTGGCGCGGGCTCTTGCTCCTCGCCTTGCTTACTACCGGCGGCCTGAAGGTTCAAGCCCAGAGCGGTGGTGTGGGCATCGGCACCACCGCCCCCGATGCCTCGGCGGCGCTCGACATTGTGAGCAGCACCAAAGGGGCGCTGCTGCCGCGCGTGGCCGATGCCACGGCCATTGCCAGCCCGGCCACGGGGCTGATTGTGTTTCAGACCGGAGGCACTGCGGGCTTCTACTACAATGCCGGCACGCCCGCCGCCCCCAGCTGGCAACAGCTCAACGTGGTGGGCGGCGCGGGCGACAACCTCGGCAACCACACGGCTACCCAGGCCCTGAACTTGCAGGGCAATGCCCTCACCGGCAGCGGGGCCAGCATCAGCGGGGTGGGCGTGGGCATCCGGGCCGATGGCGGCCTGAACCTGGGCCAGAACACGACCGGCAACAGCATCTACCTGGGCTACGAGGCGGGCCGCGTGAACACGGGCTTCGTCAACCTGTTCAGCGGCTACCGCAGCGGCTACCACAACACGACGGGCAGCGACAACCTGTTTAGCGGCTACCACAGCGGCTACAATAACACGACGGGCAACGCCAACTCGTTCAGCGGTTCCAACAGCGGCTACCACAACACGACGGGCAGTTACAACGTGTTCAGCGGCTACGTGAGCGGCACCAGCAACACGACAGGCAATGACAACGTAATCAGCGGCTTCTACAGCGGCTATAGCAACTTCACGGGCAGCAGCAACGTGTTCAGCGGCTCCTACAGCGGCTTCTACAACTCGACGGGCAACAACAACGTGTTCAGCGGCTTCATGAGCGGCTACTTCAACACCACCGGCAGCAGCCTTACGGCCCTGGGCTACAACAGCGGCCCGGCCAACGGCAGCCACGCCCTGACCAACGCCACGGCCCTGGGGGCCAACGTCAGCCTGACCCAGAGCAACACCGTCATCCTGGGCAACGGGGCCAACGTGGGCATTGGCACCAGCGCCCCTGTATCGCGGCTCTCCTTCGGCAGCACCACCAACGCCAACGCGGCGGCCGGGCGGCTGGCCATCTCTGAAACCCCCAACGGCCAGAACTTTTACGGCCTGGGCCTGGTGCAGAACGCCAGCAGCAACTACGGCATGGGCCTGTGGGGCAACTCGGGCGCGGCCACGCCCTACAACGGCAGCACCGGCACCCTGCCCCAGCTGTTCCTCGGCGCGACGGGCAACGTGGGCATCGGCACCATTAGCCCCGCCCAGCGGCTGGACGTGACGGGCGGCAGCATCAAAATCAGCACCGCCGGGCAGGGGCTCGTCTTCCCCGACGGCACCACCCTGACCACGGCCGCTACGGGCGGGGTTAGTACGGTAGCCGGCCCCGGCCTGAGCAGCAGCATCAGCGGCAGCAACAACACCATCAAGCTGGGCGGTACCGCCTTGATCGCCGCCACCGACGTGCCCCTGGCCGGCAACAACCTCACCTTCTCCGGCAGCGGCAACGTGGGCATCGGCACCACCGCCCCGGCTACCACGCTCGATGTGCGCACGCCCAATGCCAGCGCCGCCATCACGGTGGGCCAAACCGACAACACGGCCGGGGCCCTGTACTTTGGCAACCCCGGCCACGGGGTGAAGCGCAATTACAGCGGCGGCAACGACGTGGGGCTCTACACCACTTCCGTCAACCTCTACCTGGCTGCCAACGGGGCCGTCACCAATCAGTTTGTGCTCACCAATGGCGGCAACGTGGGCATAGGCACCAGCACGCCGGCCCAAAAGCTAGACGTGGCCGGCAACGCCGTTGTCAGCGGTAGGGTGGGCATCGGCACCACCGCCCCCCAAAGCGACCTCGAAATCATAAGCGCCGGTGCCATCGTGGCCAGCCTGACCACCACCGCCGGCAACCCCAACGGGGTCCTCACCATCAACGTGCCCGCCAACAACACGGGCTGCGCCGGCTGCTCGGAGCTGATACAGTTCAACCGCCCCGGCGTGAGCATCGGCAGCATCACCATGAACAGCAACATCAGCGGCGTGAACTACAACACCACCTCCGACAAGCGCCTCAAGGAGCACATCGGCCGCACCCGCTTCGGCCTGGCCGACCTGCTCAAGATTGAAGTGAAAGACTACCACTTCATCGGCCAACCGACAACGGCCCGCAGCACCGGCTTTCTGGCCCAGGACCTGTTCAAGGTGTACCCCGAAGCCGTGAAGGAAGGCGACTACGGCACCACCGTCACCAACCAGTGGGGCATAGATTACGGCAAGCTCACCCCCCTGCTCGTGCAGGCCATCCAGGACCAGCAAAAGGAGATTGACAAGCAGCAAGCCGAGCTGAAGGACCAGCAACAGCTGATTAACAAGCAGCAAGCCGAGCTGAACGCCCTCAAAACCCATAACGTCGCCCTGCAAACCGGCTCCGCCGCCGACCACGCCAGCCTGCTCACCCTGCAAGCCCAGATGGCCCGCCTGCTGAGCGGCGAAATGGCCCCGGCCGGCACACGGGCCCGCAAGTAGCGGCCCGCGCCCGTAGTTACTAATGAAGCCCCGGCCGTGTGGTCGGGGCTTCGGCCGGACGGCGGCTCGCGCCCCGGCCAACGACTGTTTTCTCACCATGCCCTCATCCCAATTCCCGAAGTATATGCAAAGACTCTCCTACTTCTGGCGGGCCCTGTCCCTATTGGCCCTGCTGCTGCTGGGCCGCTTCGTGGCCCAGGCCCAGAGCGTGGGCATCGGCACTGCGGCCCCCGATGCCTCGGCGGCGCTCGACGTGACGACCACCACCCAGGGCCTGCTGCCACCGCGCCTGACGGCGGCCCAGCGCGATGCCATTGCCAGCCCCGCCGCCGGCCTGCTCGTATTTCATACCGATGCCTCCCAAGGCATCTACTACTTCACGGGCGTGGTTTGGGTGAACCTGGTCAACGGCCGGATACCCGATGCCGACGGCTCGACCCAGCCGGCCAACGGGACCGTGGTGAGTACGCTGGCAGGCACGGCAGGCACCCCAGGCAGCACCAACATCCCGGGCCGCTTCTTTGGTCCCACGGGCGTGGCTGCAGACGCGGCGGGCACGGTGTACGTGGCCGACCAGGACAACCACACCATCCGGATTATCCAGTAGCGGCGGCGGCGGGCTTTGTGCTCTCAGCGGCAGCTACCCCGCTTTGCGGCTGGCCGGGTGCTGGTGGCCCGGCGGTATCGCCTCGCTGCCGGGCTGCTCCGGAGACGAGGGCGTCGGTGCGCAGGCTCGCAGGTAGCGCGGCCTGCGCTGTGGCCGCTGAAGAGGCCTCCGACCGTCTGGCCTTGCTTCTTACTCAACTAGGACTTACGCAAAATTCTACAGCTTCTTTTGCAGCCGCAGCTGCTGATGCGCGACACGGCGGGCCGTTCCGGCTCATTCGCTTGCCGGGCTGAAGACGCTAACCGGTGGTGCGGGACTTTTTTGGTGCCCCCCGCGGCCGGGCACCGAGCCTGCACCGGTGGCGTAGCTTTGTCGGCCAACCCTTGCCCCCGCCCGGCCCTGCTCCCGTACTATGCGCTTCCTTATTTTTCTGGTAATCCTCACTCTGCCCGCCCTGGCCCAGCCCACCCTGCCCGTACCGCGCAACCTGCAAGCCACCTACACCAGAGGCACCCGGGCCGAAACCGGCCTGCCCGGCCCCAACTACTGGCAGAATACCGCCGATTATGACCTCACCGTCAGCTTCGACCCCGCCACCCGGCGCGTGGCCGGCACCGTAACCATCAAGTACCAGAACAACAGCCCCGATTCGCTGCGCCAGCTCTGGTTCAAGCTCTACCCCAACATCTACCAGAAAGGCGCGCCCCGCGCCAGGGCTTTTGCGCCCGAGGATATTGGCGAGGGCATGAAGATTTCGGCCCTCACCATCAACGGCGAAGTGTTTGATGTGAAGAAGCTGCCCATTGAGGCCACCAACATGGCGGTGCCGCTGCGCCGCGCCCTCGGGGCGCGCCAGGCCGCCACCGTGCGGGCCACTTACTCCTACATTTTGAACAAAGGCTCGCACCAGCGCACCGGCGAGGTGGAGCCGGGCGCGGCGTTCGTGGCCTACTTCTTCCCTCGCATTGCGGTGTACGATGACATCGACGGCTGGAACCGCGTGCCCTACACCGGCGACCAGGAGTTCTACAACGATTTCGGCAACTTCAAAGCCGCCATCACCGTGCCCAAAAATTTCGTGGTCTGGGCCACCGGCGACCTCACCAATGCCGACCAGGTGCTGACCAAAAAATACGTCCAGCGCCTGCGCGACGCCGAGCGCAAGGACGCCGTGGCCTACATTATCAGCGCGGAGGATGCCCGGCGGCGCGATATCACCGCGCCCAACGCCCAGAATGTCTGGCGCTTCGAGGCGAAGAATGTAACGGATTTTGTTTTCGCCACCGCCGACCATTACGTGTGGCAAAGCACCAGCCTCGTGGTCGACCCCGCCACCCAGCGCCGCACCCGCGTCGATGCCGTGTACAACCCCAAGCACAAGGACTACCAGGAAGTCATCGACTTCAGCCGCAAAACCGTGGAGGCCATGAGCTACACCTTCCCCAAATGGCCCTTCCCCTACGCCCACGAAACGGTGTTCGACGGCCTCGACCAGATGGAGTACCCGATGATGGTGAACGACAACCCCACCGAAACCCGCGAGGACGCCATCACCCTCACCGACCACGAAATCTTCCACACGATGTTCCCCTTCTACATGGGCATCAACGAAACCAAGTATGGCTGGATGGACGAGGGCTGGGCCACCATCGGCGAGTGGCTCCTCTCCAGCATCATCGACCCCAAGCTGGATGACGACTACGGCGTGGCCCGCTACGCCGCCGCTGCCGATACCGAAAACGACGCGCCCATCGTCACGCTCAGCACCCAGCAGAATGGCCTGCCGTTCTTCCTCAACTCCTACCCCAAGCCCGGCCTGGGCTATTTGTATGTGAAGGACTTGCTCGGCGATGAGCTGTTCACCAAAGCCCTGCACACCTACATCGGCAACTGGAACGGCAAACACCCCATGCCCTACGATTTCTTCAACAGCATGAACGCCGGCGCGGGCCGCAACCTCAACTGGTTCTGGCAGCGCTGGTTCTTCGATGCCGGCTACCCCGACCTGGCCATCGCCAGCGTCAGCAAAACCGCCCCCGGCTACGACATTACCGTGCAAGCCAAAGGCACCAAGCCCGTCCCCGTTGATTTAACAATGACCTTCGCCGACAACACGACCCAGAAAATCCACCGCAGCATCAGCGTCTGGGAAACGGGCGCTACTACTGTCACCGTGCCCGTGGCCACCAAGCAGCCCCTGACGCGGGTGACGCTGGGCAGCACCCTGGTGCCGGATAGTTTCCCAAAGGATAATGTGTGGGAGGGAAAGTAGCTGGGGGCAGCCCGCGCGCAAACTACGCTCGTGCCTGATGGCCAGGTTCTTTTATTATAATTAATAAAACTTATATTAGCATTATAAACATTAACCTAACGCTTCGCACCATGCCGCAGTACGTCATCGAACGGGAAATCCCCGGCGCGGGAAACCTGACCGCCGAACAGCTAAAAGCCATTTCGCAAACTTCCTGCGGAGTGCTCGACAACCTGGGGCCGCAAATTCAGTGGGACCACAGCTACGTGACCACCGATAAAATTTATTGCGTGTACAATGCGCCCAACGAGGAAATGGTACGCGAGCACGCCCGGCAGGGCGGCTTTCCGGCCAACGCCATTTCTCAGGTCGCCAACATTATCAGCCCGGCCACGGCAGAACGTACTCCGGCCTGACCCCGGCCGCTGGTCCCCGGAGGTTTCTGCCCTACCTTTGCCCGCAGTGATGGGTCGCCTCACCGCGGCGCTTTCGGGCGACGAGGAAAGTCCGGGCAACGCAGAGCACCCTGCTTCCTAACGGGAAGGACTGGCGCGCATAACGCAAACCAGGACAGCCAGTGCCACAGAAAATAACCGCCAGACGGTGACTGAGCGAATGAGTAAATGAGTGACGTGACTTCGGTTAATTCACTCAGTCGCTCAGTCACTCATTCGCCTTTGGTAAGGGTGAAAAGGTGCGGTAAGAGCGCACCAGCGGGCGGGTGACCGTCCCGGCTGGGTAAACCTCAGGGGTTGAAAGACCAAATAAGCTGGTACGCCGGCGCGGCTTCGGCCGCATCGGCACCGGGCGGCTCGTCCGGCGCCAGCGGGTAGGTTGATGGAGCCTTTCGGCAACGACTGGCCTAGATAAATGGTGAGGCAGCGGTTTCGGCCGCGGACAAAACCCGGCTTACAGACCCATCACCTAACTTCGGCGGCTGCTTTTGCTTCGGCAAAGGCAGCCGTTTTTTAGTTAAGAGTTAAAAGTCAGGAGTTATGAGTTGGTCTGCCAACGGTACCTTGCCTTTCAGCTCCTAACTTTCAACTCTTAACTCATAACTCCCCGCATGCCCCGCATCCTAATCATCGACGACGAAAAAGCCATCCGCAACACGCTGAAGGAGATTCTGGAATTTGAAGACTACAAGGTGGACCAGGCCGAGGACGGTCCCGCCGGCCTCGACATGCTTATTCAGCAGAAGTACGACGTGGTGCTCTGCGACATCAAAATGCCCAAGATGGACGGCCTCGAAGTCCTGACCCGCGCCCAGGCCATGGGCACCGATGCCGCCTTCATCATGGTATCGGCCCACGGCAGCATCGACACGGCCGTGGATGCCACCAAAAAAGGGGCTTACGACTTCATTTCCAAGCCCCCCGACCTCAACCGCCTCCTCGTCACCGTTCGCAACGCTCTGGACCGCACCAAGCTCGTCACCGAAACCAAGACGCTGAAGAAGAAGCTCTCCGTCACGAAAGGCTCGGAAATGGTGGGCTCCTCGGCCGCCCTTGGGGCCGTGCGCAAGGCCATTGAGAAAGTAGCTCCCACCGATGCCCGCGTGCTGATTACGGGCCCCAACGGCGCGGGCAAGGAAATGGTGGCCCGCCAGCTGCACGAGTTGAGCAGCCGCGCCCAGGGCCCCATGGTGGAGGTAAACTGCGCCGCCATTCCGTCGGAGCTGATTGAGAGCGAGCTGTTCGGCCACGAAAAAGGCTCCTTCACCTCGGCTGTGAAGCAGCGCATCGGCAAGTTTGAGCAGGCCGACGGCGGCACGCTGTTTCTGGATGAAATCGGCGATATGAGCCTCTCGGCCCAGGCCAAGGTGCTGCGCGCCCTGCAGGAAAGCAAAATCACCCGCGTGGGCGGCGAAAAGGAAATCTCGGTGAACGTGCGCGTGCTCGCCGCCACCAACAAAAACCTGATGCAGGAAATCGCCGACCGTAATTTCCGCGAAGACCTCTACCACCGCCTCTCGGTGATATTAATTCAGGTGCCCGCCCTGAACGACCGGCGCGACGACATCCCCGAGCTGATTCAGAAGTTCCTCAACGACATCGCCGCCGACTACGGCAACAAGCCCAAGAAAATTGACGCCACCGCGCTGGAATATTTGAAGGGCCTGGACTGGCGCGGCAATATCCGCGAGCTGCGCAACGTGGTGGAGCGGCTGGTGATTATGAGCGACGACGTGATTTCGGAAGGCGACGCCAAAGCGTTTGCGGGGAAGTAGAAAGCCTTCTCCATCGTTATCAGGCAGTAAAAAAGGCAGCACCAGAATCAGTTGATTCTGGTGCTGCCTTTTTTTAAAACGACACGGTTAACGGACTGGTAATGGTGGGGCGTTGTTGAACAAACGCAGGCGGGTAACGCCTTTCCACACTCATTCGTGTTGCACTCTCCAACGTCGTGGACAACAGGTTATGCCTATCGACCAAAACCCGCCTACATTGAGCTACTTAACCAACAATATCCCTGCGGCTTATTTCCGCCTGGATGCTCTTCAGGTTTTGTGAATTTCTGTAACCAACTCGAAAAGCAAAAATCAGCAAGATAACAGCAAGGACAAAACCTCCCTTGTGTGTAGCAGCCCAAAAAATAATGCCAATCACCACACCTATAAACACAGCAGTTGTGGTTTGTTGTGATTTCGTTTTTTTCTCTTCTGACACCAACTCTTCAAATGTCATTTTAGAGTAGTCTTTACTTGAAAACATGATAATGTTTACGTTAAGAAAAATCCTGAAACTATAGTTACGCTACTTGCGCTCAACTTATGCCTGTTGGCCGGAACCCGCCCATGTAAGGAAAACCGATGCCTTGGCTCAACGAGCAGGGCTTGGCGATGGCAGGGGATTTGAAATTCGTCTCCCCGTAACCCAAGCCGATTGAAAAACCAAAGTTGAAGATAACAACTAAAAGCCAAATTATTAACGTCCTGCCGGAACAGAAGCTGATAGCGAACTACAGCCGAAGATAACAACGTCAAGCCCTGCTATTGCCAAACCCAATGTTGGTGGCAGGTATTTGGTCTATTCTATAAACCCTTAATTATAAATTGTTCCTACGGAAAGAAAGAAATATAAAAAATCCAAAAGCTATTTCAATAAGTGAACCTGTCAGTACAGAGCCAAAAGGTTGTGCTTTTAAGGTAAAAAGCAAATATGCTGCAACTCCTAAAACTACTCCTAAAACCCAATAAAGTTTAATGCCATAAATAGATGCAAATGTTAAATATCTTCCGCCAATAATCAAAAGCATACCTTGAAAAAACCATTCGGTATGTTGCAATGAAAGTCCAAAAGCAAGAGGTAAGCACATAATCATAAATATTGTCCCTTCCATAGCTAAGTTTCCTAATGGATTACCTTTCGCATGAGTCCCACTTAGTCCTATTGTTTTGCCTAGAAGTATACTCAAAGGATGAATAAACATACCTCCAATTAAGAGTGTCCAAATAGCTTGTTTAGCAGAATATTGATAAGTTACAATTGCTGAAATGAGCCAAATAAGTCCTGAAACTATTATGCCAACAGAACCATTCGCATAACCTTTACACATATCTGTTTGAGCCTGACTAACCGTGTCAGTTTTGTTTATTTGGTCGCTTGATGAATTTTTAGTCATTTGTTACAAAGTTTTCTTTCAATATGTTTATTGGTGAAACGGGTTTTGTCATACTTGCCACCAACGATTGAGTATTGCCGATGGTGGGGAATTTGAAATTCTTCCGCCCGGAACTGCTGCTTGGCTTTTTGATAAAGTTAAAAAATAAGAACTAATGTTTGGGTTTGTTCGTCTGCCCGAACCACTGCCTAATAGAATTCCAAAAGCTCATTGTTTTTCCGTCAGCCCCACTATTGGCAATACTTATGTTGTGTGCAGTAATTTTCTCGTCCGTCATTATTAGGCTTGTGTCTTTAATTAAGTCGTCAACATTTGGTGAAAAATTTCTGTACTTACGTTGTTGTTTCTTTATTACTTCAAGTGCACTAAATGAAGTTTCGTTTATGTTGTCTTTGTTTATTATAATGATTTTGCAAAGTTGTTCAAGGCAGTCTCTAATAATATTTTTATTGTCTGAACCCTTAATTATTGCCTTTAAAATTTCAAGAGCTTTATCTTGCTGCCCAACTTCAATATATAAAATAGCCAATTCTTTTTTATTAATGTCGTCAAGAAAACCTTTATCATTTTTTTCAACAGTCAATTCGGATGCCTTTATTTCTAAAACTTTGTCACCTGAATATTTAGCATACGTCCTAAAAAGAGAAAGTTCTTCATAAGTCCATTCCCTATCTTGTTTTATCCACTCAGGTAGCTTTTCTAAGAATAATATTTTTTCATTTGTAGAGTAAAAAAAATAAATTTCATCAGTAATTGGGTAACTATAAATATTGAAATACTCTTTTTTAAACTTTGCCCAATTATCAATTTCTTCCTGTGAATAATTACAACTGTCAACTGTTTCACCAATGTAGTTTAAAAGGTCTTGTTTATGAGTATTGTCTACAGTTTCTAAATATTTATAGGTCTTATCAATACCTGCAGAAACTAAATATTCTCCGTCAAAACCGGTACCGCTGTCGAAGTCAATATTTTTAGTGTCGTGAAATAGCCAAATTATTTCTGGGTTTTTAAATAATGTCAAAATGAACGCAGAAAAATAAAGATTGTCAACCTCGCCATCTTTAGCATCCTTTCTCCATTTACTTTCTTCGGTAAACAGAAATTTTGCGATTTCAAAATCTGTTGGTTTAAAGTCATTATAAATTGAAATATTTAAGCGAAGTCTCTCGAAATGTTTTGAAGAAGCTGCGTCCTTGTCAAAGCGATAATTGTCTAACAAATTTGGGTTTTGTCGAACAAGGTCAAGTTGATTTTTATATTTCTCTGTCAATTGCAAGGGGTCTGATATTATTGCACACAACATCTGTATTCCCGAAACTCCGACGGTGCGACTTTCGGGAAGCAGGCTACCGTCGGCTGGGTTCACGAAACAAGGTAATGCAATATGCCCTTACTAGCAACTACACCAGCTGATTGCAGCCGCGTACGTCCGAGTTATCCATCCGCCCCAGCACCTCAAACGAGCCATCGGCGTGCATCCTGGCCAGGTCCTTGGTTTCAATAAAAGCGCAGGAATCTACGTTCGCTAAATCAATTACATTGATGGCCCCGTCGGGCCGAAACTCTGCCACCGAGAATGGGTCCGAAGGCTCGCGCAGCAGCACGCGTAGCGGCGCGGGGCAGTGGAAGCGGCCATCGCCGAGTGAGTAGGCCTGGCTGAGTAGCTCCGTCATGCCGTACTCGGAATGAATGCCGGCCGGCCCAAAGGCCAGCTGCAGTTCCTGGTGCAGCTCCTCACGAATCATCTCGCGGCGGCGGCCCTTCATGCCGCCGGTTTCGAGCACGGTGAGGCCCTGCAGCTCGGGCGCGGGGCCGGCGGCGGCCGCGAAATCAAGCAGGGCATAGCTCACGCCGATGAGCATGACGCGGCGGCCGGGCTCCTGCCCGGCCGCCGCCAGGGCGGCGCGCAGGGCGGCGTAGTCGTGCAGGAAAAACGCGGGCTGCGCCTGGCCCGATTGCCGGGCGAAATAATCCACCATGGCCACCAGCGACGACTGCCCCTGCTCCAGGTACGAGGGCAGCAGCGCCAGAAACGTCCAGCCCGTGAGCGGGCCATAATACTGCTCGAAGATGCGGGCGGCGTTTTCGCGGTAGAGCGCGGGCTCGCGCACCTGGTGGCGGCTGCGCTGCTGGAGCGTGGTGCCGCTGCTGAGAAATTCCTCCTGAGACTGCCACTCGGCGGGCGCGGTACGCACGTCGTGGGTCTTAAAAAACTCGATGGGCAGGAACGGAATATCCGTGAGGCGGGCCACGGTGGCGGGGTCGTAGCCGGCTGGGCGGCGGCGCAGCTGGGCGAGGTACTCGGCGTAGGGCGGGCAGTGCACGGCCTGATACCGAAACAGCTCCAGGGCCGCCGCCTCGAAGGTGGCGGCCGAAACCTGGGGCAGACGCTGCAAAAAATCGGGGCGGAAACTCATGACCAAATCAAACGGTTAAGGGGGCAGTACGAACCATCGAGGCCCATCATTCGTTGGGAAAAACGTACTTTGGGGCCACTTCTGGCGTTGTACTGCTGACTATCCATTTCCTGCTACTACTATGAACCTGTTTCGTACCCTGCCCGGCATTGCCTTGTTCAGTCTGTCGGCGATGGGCATCAGCAGCTGCCTGACTCCGCCCGATTTTCCCATCACGCCGGAAATTGACTTTAAGGAAAACCTGGTGACGCACATTCCGGCGGGTACTCAGGATGCGGTTGATGAGTTGACGTTTGTGCTGAATTTTCGCGATGGCGACGGCGACCTTGGTCTTTCGCAAGACGACATTCGGCTGCCGCCCTACAACCAGGCGCCCCAGCTGCCGGTGCCGCAGCGCAACCACACGACCAATGAGTACAATTACCTTATTCAGCCGTTTCTGAAGAATCCGGTGACCGGCCAGTTCACCAGGTTCACCACCCCGCCCCCGTTTGGCAAAATCGGGCAGTACGACGGCACCTACCCGCGCCTTGATGGCATCAATGCCAAGCCGGCTCCCCTCAAAGGAGAACTGCGGTACCTGCTGCCGATTTCACTCGATGGGTCCGTGTACAAGAAGGGCCAGGTGTTTCGGTACGAGATTACCATACTGGACCGGGCGCTGCACGTCAGCAACACAATCACCACTTCGGAAGTAACGCTGGGCCAGTAAGCCTATACCCCGGTAGGCCCGACCGGTTGCCGGTAGTACGAAATCGTTGTCCGGGCCTGCCGGTCCGACCGCCCTAGGCGGTCCGACCGATTGAAGCACCAACGATTTCGCTCCAACGGCAACCGGTCGGACCGCCTAGGGCGGTCGGACCGGAGCATACGGCTACTTCTGCGCGAGTACTTAATAGATTTCCGGAAACTGCCCGGGCTTCACCTCGCTCATCAGCTCGTAAACAGTGTCGAACACGTCCTCCGCGTTGGGCTTGCTGAAGTAGTCGCCATCGGAGCTGTAGGCCGGGCGGTGGGGCTGGGCGGCCAGGCAGCGCGGCTGCGAATCGAGGAAGCGGTAGGCCTGCTGCTCGTCGAGCACGTGCTGGAGCATGAAGGCCGTGCCGCCACCGGGCACGTCCTCATCGGCGAACACCACGCGGTTGGTTTTCTGCAGGCTGTCGGCAATGAGGTGGTCGGTGTCAAAAGGCAGTAGGGTTTGCACGTCGATGACTTCGACCGAGATGCCCACATCGGCCAGCTGTTTGGCCGCGTCCATCACGATTCGGCACATCGAGCCGTAGGTCACCACCGTCACGTCGGTGCCGGCCAGCAGCACCTCGGGGCGGCCCAGCGGCAGCGTGAACTCACCGATGTTGCTCGGAGTCTTTTCCTTCAGGCGGTAGCCGTTCAGGCACTCAATCACCAGGGCGGGCTCGTCGCTGCGCAGCAGCGTATTGTAGAAGCCGGCGGCCTGCACCATGTTGCGCGGCACGCACACATGAATGCCCCGGATGCTGCCCAGAATCATCTGCATGGGCGAGCCCGAGTGCCACACGCCCTCCAGCCGGTGCCCACGGGTGCGCACGATGAGCGGGGCTTTCTGGCCGCCCTTGGTGCGGTATTGCAGGCAAGCCAGGTCGTCGCTCAGAATCTGGATAGCGTAGAGCAGGTAGTCGAGGTACTGAATTTCGGTGATGGGCCGCAGGCCGCGCAGCGCCGCGCCAATGCCCTGCCCCACGATGGTGCATTCGCGGATGCCGGTATCGGTCACGCGCAGCTCGCCGAACTTGTCCTGCAAACCGGCAAAGGCCTGGTTCACGTCCCCAATCTTGCCCACGTCCTCGCCGATGGCGAAGATTTTGGGGTCGCGCTGGAAGTTGGCATCGAAGCAGGCTTGCAGTACCTCGCGGCCGTCTACCACGGGCGCATCAGCGGCGTAGGTGGCGGCCACTTCTTCGATATTGCCTACGGCCAGCTCGCTCTGGCTGAACAGGTTGGAGTTGTAGCGGTCGGCGTTTTCGGCCAGTAGCTGCTCCAGGTGGCGCTGCACGCTGCGGCGGCCGAAGCTTTTTTTCTCGTTGCGCACCTGGCGCAGGGCGCGGCGCAGGGTCCGCACGATGTCGGCCCGGATGGGCGTCGGGTTTGATTTCAATTGCTCCACCAGCTCGTGCATGGTGTTTTCGGTGCCGGTGTCGGCCACCAGCTTGTCGAGCAGGGCCACGGCCTCATCGCGCTCCGCTTTGATGGGGTCGAAGAACGCGGCCCAGGCCGCCGTGCGGGCCGCTTTAATGGTAGCGGCGGCCGTTTTTTCAATCTCATCGAGCTCCATCTCGGTGGCGTGGCCCTCGGCCAGCAGCCACTCGCGCAGCTTGTGCAGGCAGTCGTGGGCCTCTTCCCAGCCCAGCCGGTCCTTGCTCTTGTAGCGCTCGTGCGAGCCGCTGGTGCTGTGGCCCTGCGGCTGCGTGAGCTCCGTGACGTGGATGAGCACGGGTACGTGCTGCTCGCGGCACACGGCGGCGGCGCGCTGGTAGGTATCCACCAACCCGGCGTAGTCCCAGCCGCGCACCACGTAAATCTCGAAGCCCGACTGGCCTTCGCCCTCGCGCTGCAGGCCCATCATGATTTCGGAAATACTCTGCTTGGTGGTCTGGTATTCGGCCGGCACCGAGATGCCGTAATGGTCGTCCCACACGCTCACCAGCATGGGCACCTGCAGCACGCCGGCCGCATTCAGGGCCTCGAAGAACATGCCCTCTGAGGTGCTGGCGTTGCCAATCGTGCCGAAAGCCACTTCGTTGCCATTGGTCGACAGCGTGTCGAACTGATGCAGCTCGGGGTTCTGGCGAAACAGCTTGGAGGCGTAGGCCATGCCCAGCAGGCGCGGCATCTGTCCGGCGGTGGGCGAAATGTCGGCCGAGGAGTTTTTGCTGTGCGCGAGGTCGGTCAGGTTGCCGTCCTCGTCCAGCATGCGGGTGGCGAAGTGGCCGTTCATGGCGCGGCCGGCCGTGGCG
Organism: Hymenobacter antarcticus; assembly: GCF_039539545.1. Lineage (NCBI taxonomy): Bacteria > Pseudomonadati > Bacteroidota > Cytophagia > Cytophagales > Hymenobacteraceae > Hymenobacter > Hymenobacter antarcticus. Next base: position 21,970 of record NZ_BAABDI010000043.1, read on the forward strand.
GGCTCGGCTTCCACGTCGGGGTTGGCGTAGAGCTGGGCAAAATACTGCTCCCAGGTGAGCTGGCCGATGGCAGCCATAAAGGTCTGGTCGCGGTAGTAGCCGGCGCGGAAATCCCCGTTCTGGAAGGCGCGGGCCATGGCCAGCTGCGGCACTTCCTTGCCATCGCCGAAGATGCCGAATTTGGCCTTGCCCATAAAAACTTCCTTGCGGCCGGCCAGCGAGGCGTGGCGGCTTTCCCAGGCCAGGCGATAATCAGTCAGGAAGTCAGCCTTGGCGAGAGACGTGGTTAGCGCGGGCGCGGCGGTTTCGGCAGTGGACATAAAGAGCTATAAGGATGGGTGGGAATACAATTGGAAGGACGAAACGGCCGGGGCCGTGCCGCAAAAATACGGAATAGCGGCCGGGTGCGGGGCACATGGGGTTCGGCCGTATATTTGGGTTGTCATGAATGACCGGCCGGACCCTGGCTTTCGACGTAACCGCGCCAGCCGCCATTCGTTTTGTTACCATTTATCCCGATTGCGCCACGCTGGTGCGTAGCGGGAGTTATTGTTTTCTTCAGACATGAAAAAGCTTCTTACTTTTTGCCTGCTGGCTTTTGCCTTCACGGCCCGCGCCCAGGCCGTGATGCAGTTCGAAACCGACAGCCACGATTTCGGCAATGTGCCCGAGGGCACCATGGCCACTTATTCCTTTAAGTTCAAGAATACCGGCAACCAGCCCGTGGTCATTGCCAACGTGCAGGCCAGCTGCGGCTGCACCACCCCCGACTGGACCAAAACCCCCGTGCTGCCCGGCAAAACCGGCATCATCAAGGCGATGTACAGCAGCGCCGGCCGCCCGGGCGTGTTCAACAAAACCGTGACCGTGACCAGCAATGCCGCCGAAGCCAGTAAGGTCCTCAGCATTAAGGGTTCGGTACTGACGAAGGACGAAATCAAGCCGACGCTGACGGCGGCCCAGCTGGCCAGGTCGCCGCACCTGGTGCTCGACAAAAGCAGCCACGACTTCGGCAAGATGGAAGCCGGCCAGCAACCCACCGCCCGCTTCATAGTAAAAAATACCGGCAAAACGGAGCTGGTGCTCGGCGCCCTCACCGCCGGCTGCTACTGCGTGGGCTACAAAACGCCCCCCACCCCCATCGCCCCCGGCCAAAGCTCAGTGGTGGAGCTGATTTACAGCCAGCGGCAGCTTGGCCAGGTGAGCGACGCCGTGACTATTACCTCCAATGACGTGAGCGGTGATGCCAAAATCACGCTCCGTGCCACCATCGTGCGCGACCTCAGCGGCAACAGCATGGTGAAGGAGAGCGGCACGGCGGTACCGTTCAAGTAAGGACCGCAGATTAGGCAGATTTGATGATTGAGTAAGATTGGGATTACTGCTGCGATTTCCTGAAGAGCCCTGCCGGTTTGGCGGGGCTTGTTTTTTGGATTGGTTTTGGATTAATGTTGGTACATTATTCTTTCATTGTACATCGGTTTCATTACGGAAAACGCAACTGTCGGTACCACTCCCGAGTCGGGTGCAGCCTATGAGGCACCGGCCCAGACCCGCATTGGGCACGTTCATCTACAAGTCACGGACATTGATAAAGCCCTGGGCTTTTACCGCGACATTCTGGGATTCAAGGTGATGCAGCGGCTTGGCAATCAGGTGGCGTTTGTTTCGGCGGGCGGCTACCACCATCACATCGGGCTCAATACCTGGAACAGCCTGGGTGGCCTGCCCGCCCGCCGGCAGGGCGCGGGGCTGTACCACACCGCTATTCTGTACGCCACGCGGGCTGAGCTGGCGGGCGCGCTGCGGCAGCTGGTGGCGGCCAAGTACCCCATCGCCGGCTCGGCCGACCACGGCGTATCCGAAGCCATTTACCTGGATGACCCCGACGGAAACGGCGTGGAGCTGTACTGGGACCGACCGCCGGCCCAGTGGCCCCTGGCGGCCGACGGCAGCGTGCAGATGTATACCCGCGCCCTGGACCTGAACGCGCTGCTGGCGGAGTAGCACGAAGCGGTGCTTCGCGACCCGCACAGCCTGGGCTGACCTCATTGGCGCGGGGGACGCGAAAATGGCGCGGGGGCGCGAAGCACCGCTTCGCGCTACTATCTTTACGGCTCGAAACAGTATCTTCTTTATTAATCTCCATTCCCACCCCACCGCACATGATTATCGGCGTTCCAAAGGAAATTAAAAACAACGAAAACCGCGTGGGCCTCACGCCCGCCGGCGTAGCTGAGCTGCGCAAGCACGGCCACACCCTGCTGGTGCAGAGCACCGCCGGCGAAGGCAGTGGCTTTTCGGACGAAGAGTATAAAACGGCTGGCGCGACCATGCTCGGCACCATTGCCGAGGTGTACGGGCAGGCCGAGATGATTATCAAAGTAAAGGAGCCCATTGCCGAGGAGTACCCGCTCATCAAAGAAAACCAGCTGCTGTTCACCTACTTCCACTTTGCCAGCGGCGAAGAGCTGACCCACGCCATGATTGAGCGCAAGGCTGTCTGCCTCGCTTACGAGACGGTGGAATTGAGCAACCGCGCCCTGCCCCTGCTCATTCCGATGAGCGAAGTGGCCGGCCGTATGGCCCCGCAGCAGGGAGCCAAATACCTGGAGAAGCCCCTGAAAGGCCGCGGCGTTTTGCTGGGCGGCGTACCCGGCGTGAAGCCCGCCAACGTGCTGGTACTGGGCGGCGGCGTGGTCGGCACGCAGGCGGCGAAAGTAGCCGCCGGCCTCGGCGCCCAAGTCACCATCATGGACATCAACCTGACCCGCCTGCGCGAGCTCGACGACTTCATGCCCAAGAACGTGGTGACACAGTACTCGAACGAGTACAACATCCGCGAAGCCATCAAAACCTCCGACCTGATTGTGGGCGCGGTGCTCATTCCCGGTGCCAAGGCTCCGCACCTCATCACCCGCGACATGCTGAAAACTATGCGTCCCGGCACCGTGGTGGTAGACGTGGCCGTGGACCAGGGCGGCTGCATCGAAACCTGCCACCCCACGACCCACGAAAACCCGACGTTCATCATCGACGACGTGGTGCACTACTGCGTGGCCAACATGCCGGGTGCCGTGCCCTACACCAGCACCCTGGCCCTGACCAACGCCACCCTGCCCTACGCCGTGAAACTGGCCAACCAGGGCTGGCAGGAAGCCTGCCGCCGCGACGAGGCCCTGCGCCTCGGCCTGAACGTGGTTCACGGCGAAGTGGTGTACAAAGGCGTAGCCGACGCCTGGGGCCTGCCCCTGGTGAACGTGGAAACCGTGCTGGAGCTGGCGGCGGTCTGAGTTAAAGGTTAAGAGTTAAGAGTTAAAAGCCTTCCCGACTTCATTGTTGGGAAGGCTTTAATTTGAACCTGTTTAGGGTTTCGGTTTTTGCGTCGTTTGTCATCCTCATCTGGCGTCCGCTTGCGAAGGAACTTCTCACGACTGCTCATTTTGGCCTGATTCCAAGTGGTACGAACGTGATAAGGTCCTTCGCTCCGCTCAGGATAACAGCTTTTTCGAAACCCTAAACAGCCTCTTATCACTCTTGCCCTCCTTTGCACTTTAACTCTTCACTTTTAACTTTTAACTGAATTTTGTTCCCTTCCCCTGCCATTCGCCTGCTGCTGCGCCGCTTTGCCTTGCTGATGGCCGCGTACACGCTGTTGCGGCTGGGCTTTTACCTGTTCAACTTCGCCACGTTTCGGAGCATCGATACCGCCGCGGTGCTGCTGGCATTTGGGCACGGGCTGCGGTTCGATGTATCGGCGCTGCTCTGGCTGAACCTGCCGCTGGTGCTGCTCTCGCTGCTGGTGCCGGTGCGGGCGCGGCGCGGGCAGCTGGGGCTGCGCGGGCTGTTTGTGGCGCTCAACGTGCCGGGTTTTCTGCTCAACGTTATTGACTGGGAGTACTTTAAATTTATCGGGCGGCGGCTGAGCAACGAGTGGAACACGATTGGCGATGACATTACGCGGCAGGCCGGGCAGATTGGCGCGCACTACTGGTACCTGGCCGTACCGCTGCTGGGCCTCATTTACCTGCTGTGGCGGCTGTGCCCCATGCCTACCCAGGCTGAATTGGCTACCGAGCCCAGCCGCCGGCCCTGGCTACGGCGCGGGCTGGAATTTGTGGTGGTGGCCGGCCTGGTGGTGCTGGGCCTGCGCGGGGGCTGGCAGCTCAAGCCGTTGCGCACGGGCGCGGCCTTCGAGCAGCAGCCCGCCGTGCTGGGTCACCTGGCCCTGAATAGCACGTTCACGGTGCTCAAGTCGTTTGATGAAGTGCCGGTGGAGCGCGCCACTTATTTTCCGGCAAGCATGGTTTTACGCCCGGTGCTGGGCGCGGTTCCGTTGCCCGTGCGCCCCGCGCCGGCCGCCCCGGCCAACGTGGTGCTGCTGCTGCTGGAAAGCTTTAGCTCGGAGTACACGGGCGTGGAAAACGGTGGTCAGGGCGGCTACACGCCCTTTTTCGATTCGCTGGCCGTGGCTCCCGGGGCCCGGCTGCTGCGCGAAAACTACGCCAACGGCCGCCGTTCGATTGAGGCGCTGCCGGCCGTGTTCGCGGGCCTGCCTTCGCTCATGGATGAGCCCTTTATCACCTCCAGCTTTCAGACGGCGGAGCTGCACGGGCTGGGCGAAATCCTGGGCCGGCACGGCTATGCCACGGCCATGTACCACGGCGGCACCAACGGCACCATGGGCTTCGATATGTTCAGCGGCATTGCGGGCATGCAGCATTATTATGGGCTGAATGAATACCCCGGCGGGGCCGGCAGCCCCGACTACGACGGCCACTGGGGCATTGCCGACGAACCTTATTTGCAGTACTTCAGCCGCCAGCTGAGCGCTACCAAGCCGCCGTTCATGGCCACGGCGTTCACGCTCAGCGCGCACGACCCGTTCACGGTGCCGGCCCGGTACAAGGGCCGGTTTGCGGCGGGCACACTGCCCATTCACCCCACCATCGCCTACGCCGATTTGGCACTGCGGGAGTTTTTCAAAGCGGCCCGCCAACAGCCGTGGTACGCCAACACCCTGTTCATCCTCACCGCCGACCATACTTCCCAAACCGACCGGCCCGGCTATCAGAACCCGCTGGGCTACCACAAAACGCCGCTGCTGTTCTTCCGCCCCGGCCCGGCCCTGCCGCCCGCCAACCCGCGCCGCATCACCCAGCAAGCCGATGTGCCGGCCTCGGTGCTCGATGTGCTGGGGCTGCGGCAGGAGCAAAAGTCGCTGTTGCCCTTCGGTGCCTCGGTGTTTGATTCGGCCAGCACCGGCCGGGCTATTTTCCGCGACGGGGAATCGTACTACCTCGTGCATTCCGATTTCGTGACCGAGCTCACCAACACCAACCAGGTACGCCTCTACCCCTACCAAAGCCATTTCATCCCCACCCAGCCGGTGACGAATCCCGACCCGGTTTTGGTGAAGAAATACGGCGACGAGCTACGCGCCAACGTACAGTTTTACGTGAACGGGCTGCTGGACAACCGCCTGTATAAGTAACTGATGTTACGCAGCAGGATGTAGCGCGGACTTTGTAGTCCGCGAGTCTGCGCCGTGTAGTAGTTGTAGCGGCGCAGACTCGCGGACTACAAAGTCCGCGCTACATCCCCCGAGGCGCTTTAACAAGGAGAGTGCGTAACGGCAGGGAGTTCTCAGCTCCCGAATTCGACCTGCCACCCGCACTGAGCCATCGCCAGCAAGCCTACTACCCGCAGAATTCCAGCGAAGCCCCGGCTTATTTCAGAAAATCCGGGTTGAAATCCGGCTGAGCCATTTTCAACCCAGAGTCAACCGTCTCGCAAACAGCCCACTTTATTACCCTGCCCATTAGCTCATTTAGGTGTGAGCGGTGGCTATAGTTAAATCTGGAACGCAAGCGGGCTCGTATGAGCAATGCACTGGCCTTTTTTCGCGTTTTTTGCTGACAGCTTCAACCCTCTCTTAGTTGCACCCTTGCGGCATTTTTCCCTTGACTTTACCCCGCTCCACGACGGCTGTTTTGCTCTTCACCCGCAGTGCAGGCGGCGAAGCAGTTCACAAGCGGTTCGTGCCCCACGGCACGCTGGCGGCCAACGCGGCGGTAGCGGCGCAGCTTATTGCGCGGGCCACGGAGGTAGCCCAGCAAGCCGGAGCCGATTTCCTGTGTGTCGAATCAGCCCAGCAAGTGGGCCGCACCTTTGGCGAGCGCCTGACGGCGGCCATCACGCACAGCTTCGGGCTGGGCTACGAGCAGCTCATCGTCATCGGCAACGACTGCCCGCAGCTGAGCCCGGGACGGCTGCGGCAGGCGCTGCACCTGCTGGCATCGGCCGATGCCGTGCTGGGGCCCGCCACCGACGGCGGCGTGTACCTGCTCGGCATTAAGCGGGCTTTTTTTGATGCCCAGGCCTGGCGCGGATTGCCCTGGCAAACCGGCAAGCTGGGCCCGGCCCTGGCCCGCTGCTTACGAGCAGCCCGCGCCCGGCTGCACATCCTGCGGCCCCTGGCCGACGTGGATACGGCCCAGGATTTGGCTGGTACTATAGCACAGCTACCCGCGGGGCAGCTACGCACCCGCCTGCGTCGCCTGCGGGCCACGCCCCCGGTGCTGGCCTTGGGCCACCCGGCTTTGCGGCTGGCAACCCCGGCTTTGCACCTGCCCCAACGCGCCCCACCCTCCCACTGATTATTCCGGGTAATTCGCGTGCCAGCCAACCGCCAGGTTTCCCTTGGGAAACTTGCCGCGGCCGGCACGGCTGTAATTTTTTAATTTCTCGTCAACGCTTTCCTTATGAAAAAGCTCGCCTCTTTGTGGTTGCTGCTGTTTTTGCTCATTCCTTTTTCCCGCGCTTTCGCGCAAGTTGATTTGGTGGTGTCGGTGCTCGACAATGCCCGCAAGCCCGTGGTGGGCCTGCCGGTGCACCTCGACAATGCCGCCATCGGTTTCAGCACCGAGCGCCCCACCGATGCCCAGGGCAAGGCCCGTTTCCGGGGCCTGAGCACGGCCGGCAGCTACGCCGTGAGCACTACGGTGACCGACACGTACCAGGCCGTGCGCGAAGCCAACCTGGTGCTACGCGCCAACTCCAGCCCCAGCGTGACGCTGGTGCTGCCCCAGCTGAGCGCCCAAACGCTGGCCGGCGTGACGGTGCGCGCCCCCAACAACGCCACCACCATCAACACCCAGAACGCGGAGGTCGCCTCCGAGCTATCGGCCCGCGAGCTGCGCGAAATCCCAATTGAGGCCCGCGACATCACCCGCGCCCTCTACCGCCTGCCCAACGTGACGCTGGCCACCGGCTTCTTCTCCGAAGCGCCCAATGTGAGCATCAACGGGGCCAACGGATTGTATACTAATTACCTGATTGATGGCCTCGACAACAACGAGAACTTCCTCGGGGGGCAGCGCTTCGCGATTCCGGTGGGCTTTGCCCAGAACGTGAACGTGCTGACCAACAACTTCTCCACCGAGTTTGGCAACTCGGCCAACGGCATCGTGAACGTGACCACCAAGTCGGGCTCGAATGATTTGTCGGCGGAGGTGTTCTACCTCACGCGGCCGGGCCCGGGCATCGATGGCAGGACGGAATTCGCGCAGCGTGACCTTTCCGGCAACCAGGTGAAAAGCGGCTTCCAGCGTCAGCAGTTCGGCTTTGGCGTAGGCGGCGCGCTGGTGAAGGACAAAACGTTCTTCTACCTGAACGCTGAGCAGACCTTCGACTTTAAGGATAACCTGCTGACCTCGCCCGAGTTGGGCGTGAACGCCACGGTGCGCGGCCAGAACCGCTTCACCTATCTCTCGGGCAAGCTCGACCAGCGCTGGACGGAGCGGTTCCGCTCGTCGCTGCGGGCCAACGTGGGCTACGTGAACATCGAACGTCAGGGCGGCGGGCTGGAGGGCGGCGTGGCCTTTGCCTCGACGGGCAACAGCCAGGACCGCAACTCCATCAACATCGCCTCGCAGAACGTGTACGTGGGCCAGCGCTTCACCTCGCAAACCGACGTGCAGTACGCCCGCTTCCGCTGGAACTACGGCAAGGCCGACAACCCCAACAGTCCCGACGTGAACGTGCAGAACCCCGGCGAGCAAACGGTGGCCGTGCTCGGCCACCCCGGCTACCTCTTCGACTCGCACCAGAGCACCTGGCAGGCGCAGCAGAAATTTACGCTGCTGAGCGGCCGCAACACTTTCAAAGGTGGCTTCGGCATCATCAGCACCGAGCATTCGCTCTTTGGCGGCGGCAACCCCAACGGCAGCTACACCGTGAAGCTAACCCAGGCCCAGCTGGACGCGCTGCGGGGCCGCAACCTGGGCTCCGGACTGAGCATCAACGATATTCCGGCTAATGCGCAAGTAACCAACTACGGCGTGGAGCTGCGCCCGCAGTCGTTTGGCACGACTCAAAACCTGTACAACATCTACCTGGAAGACCAGGTGGCCGTGACCGACCGCCTGAACGTGACGCTGGGCGTGCGCTACGACTACGACAACCTGTCGAAAGGCGGAGCTGAAAAAGGTGACCGCAACAACATCGCGCCCCGCGCCAATTTCAACCTGCAGCTGACCGACCGCAGCAGCCTGCGCGGCGGCTACGGCCTGTTCTACGACAAGATTCTGTACACCGTGTACAGCGACGCCTTGCAGCAGAACACCACTTCGGCCGACTACAAAGCCCAGCTCCGGGAGCTGGTGCGCGTGGGCGCGCTGCCCGCCAACACCAACATTGACCGCGTGACGTTTGACGGCAACCAGGGAGCCAGCGCCAGCAACGTGGCTTACCTGCAGGGGCCGTCGGCGGCCAGCCTGCAGGGCCAGCGCGCCGGGGTATTCGGTGGCGAGCGCCGCCTCCTGAACCCCAACGGCTACCAGAACCCCTACTCGCACCAGGCCACGCTGGGCTACCAGTACCAGGTAAATCCGAAAACGCGCTTCTACGTGGACCTGATGTATAACCGCTCGTACGATTTGTTCCGGTTGCGCAACGTGAATGCGGTTTCCGAGTATCCGCAGACCGACCCCAACAACGTGGTGGTACGCACCACGACGCAGGCCGATGCCACCCGCCCGGTGCCGATTGTGACGGATGCCACGGGCTCCTTCGCCCTCATCAACGGGCAGCGGGTGACGGGCGTGGCCCGCAACGTGGTCGTGACCGAGTCGGCGGGCCGCTCGCGCTACCTGGCGGCCAGCTTCAATATCCAGAAAGATGCCGCCGAGGACAAGTACGGCTACCGCGTGTCCTACACGCTTTCGAACCTGAAAAACGACACCGAGGACGTGAACTTCCGCGCCGCTGATGGCAACAACTACGGCACCGAATTCGCCAATTCCATCAACGACCGGACGCATGTTATCAACGCCATCGGCAGCTACTACCCGGTATCGGCCTTGCGCCTCACGGTAGCCGCCCTGCTGCAAAGCGGCCAGCCCGTGAACCGGGTGGCGGGGGCCTACAAATTTCCCCTGGGTCCGGGTGCTACCGGGCTCACCAGCGACCTTAACGGCGACGGCAGCTCCTTCAGCTCCGCCTACCAGGGTAACACCGACCGGTTTCCCGGCGAAGGCCGCAACAGCGACCGCCTGCCCTGGGCCAAAACGTTTGACGTGGGCGCGCAGTACACGCTGCGCTTCGGCGAAAAAACCAGCCGCGTGGAGCTGACCGCCGACGTGTTCAACGTGCTCAACACCCAGAACCTGAGCGGCTACGCCAACAACGCCACGCAGAGCAACCAGATTCAGGTGGGCGCGGCTGGCTCGGGCATCATCCGGCGCAATGCCAGCGCGCCGCGCCAGTTCCAGTTCGGGCTGCGCTACGCGCTGTGACTGGGTGGCAGTTAAACGGTAATAATGAGAACGTCATGCTGAGCGCAGCCGAAGCATCTCTACCGCTGTAGTAAATGATTACTTACGCGGTAGAGATGCTTCGGCTGCGCTCAGCATGACGTTGTTTTGCTCTCTATATGAAAAAACCATTCCTTTCCTTCCTCGTCGTCCTGGCGCTACTCACCGCTTGCAGCGCCGAGAAGCAGCGCGAGCCGCAGCAGATTCTGGCCCAGACCTGGCCGCAAATTGAAGCCGCGGGCCGCAATCAGGCGGTGAGCATGGTGATGTGGCAGGGCGACCCGCTCATCAACCGCTACATGAACTCCTACGTGAAGCCCGAGGTGAAGCGCCGCTACGGCATCGACCTGCAAATTGCGGCCGGCCAGGGGGCCGGGCTGGTGCAAACCCTGGCCGCCGAGCAGCAGGCCGACCAACCCAGCGAAGCCGACCTGGTTTGGATTAACGGCGAAACCTTCTACCAGCTGCGGCAGGTAGATGCGCTGCTGGGCCCCTACGTGGCCAAGCTGCCCAACGCCGCGCTGCTGGACCTGCAAAACCCGTTCATCAGCACCGATTTTCAGCAGCCCATTGCGGGAATGGAGTGCCCCTGGGGCAACGTGCAGTTCAATTTAATCTACGATTCGGCGCGGGTGACCAGCCCGCCGAAGTCGTTTGCCGAGCTGCCGGCCTACGTGAAGGCCCACCCCGGCCAGTTCACCATTCCCAACGAATTCACGGGCATGACCTTGCTGAAATCCTGGATGATGGCGCTGTCGGGCGACCCGAAGCAGTTTCAGGGCAAGTTTGACGAGGCGGTGTACAAGAAATGGTCGGGCGCGCTGTGGCAGCAGCTGAACGCCAGCAAGCCCTATTTCTGGAAACAGGGCCAGACGTTTCCAGAGCAGCTGGCCCCCTTGCACCAGCTCTTTGCCAACGGCGAAGTGGCCTTCACTTTCTCGAACAACGATGCCGAGGTAGATAATAAAGTCAACCAGAAGGTATTTCCGGCCACGGCCCGCGCCTACGTGCCCGCGCCCGGCACCATTCAGAACTCGCACTACCTGGGCATTGTGCGCCACGCCCGGCACCCCGAGGCCGCCATGCTGGTCGTCAACTTCCTGATTTCGCCCGAAGCCCAGCTCAAAAAAATGGACCCCGATGTGTGGGGCGACCACACCGTACTCAATTTGAAGGCATTGCCGGCCGCCCAGCGGCAGGCTTTCGAGCAGCTGCCCTCGCGCCGCTACGCGCCCCGCCGCGAAGCCATCCAGGGCCTGGCCCTGCCCGAGCCCGACCCGGAATACATGACGCGGCTATCGAAGGATTTCCGCACGTATGTTATTGAAGGCGCGCCCGTGCCCGCTTCCTAAGTACTCGTGCAGAAGTAAGCGTATGCCCCGGTCTGACCGCCCTAGGCGGTCTGACCGGTTGTCGTTGGACCGAAATCGTTGTTGCTTCAACCGGTCAGACCGCCTAGGGCGGTCAGACCGGCAG